>DAHXMX010000210.1 GCA_027371515.1 Neisseriaceae bacterium | reverse complement strand
TATCTCGACGAATTTTAGAGGTAGAATCATCAGAGCTTTCTGGTTTATCTTTACTATAATAACGATCAAGCTCGGCAAACTCGGTATACGATGGCCATTCACCTTGAGTTCTTACAAACTTTACCATGTCCAAAGTTACGTGATAAATAGTTTGGGTACTATTAAAAACAACTCTGCCACTACCAATAATTAAAAAGGCTGAACCTCCAACTAATCCACCAAATACCACTCCCAACATTCCCCCATATATGTAACTGCAAATCACTTTTACCACTTAAAACACTATCTAGTTGCGTTTGTAATAGTTCATTGCCATTCCAGCAAAATTCAGCAAAAGTAGCTTCTTCATTTAGGCGAATATCCAGAGGCAATTGCTTAATCATGCTTGCATTTTTAAACATACATATGCCTTTTTACCCCACGTCCAGACATAGTCTATAAAACTAATCGCTGTAGTAATCGTAGTTAAAATAATCAATGCCCTATCTAAACTGGGCCAGGGGATAAAAAATGCCAGTTCAAATAAACTTAATGTCACCAATAATAACTGCGTAACCGTGTTAACTTTACTAATATATGTAGCTTTTAATTGCGGTCTTTGCGTAATAAAGGCAAACCACGCTATTACGCCTACTGAGATGGTTAAATCGCGTAAAAATACTAAAAATACTAGCCACCAAGGTAGCTTTGCAATTAGTGCTAAAGATATGAAACTTGTGGTAATCAGTAATTTATCTGCCACTGGGTCGATAAAAGTTCCAAATGGACTTTGCCAATGAAAAGCTCTTGCTAACCAGCCATCCAAACAATCAGTAAGCCCAGCTAAAACAAATAAATAAAACGCCGGTAAAAATTGATGATGATGCAATAAAATAATAAAAGGTATGATTAAAATCAAACGCGTGATAGTTAAAGCATTAGGTATATTACGCAAGATTGCTTTAGTCATAATAAACTCATATATCAAACTTACTTTTTTTAGGTTGCGCCAAGCCAAGCTTCTCTTTAAGACGTGCGACCGCTTCTGGGTCATATTGCCGAGTTGATTTATGTTTAATCATTACTTGCTGCGCCGAACGTGGAGCATGTGAAAAGTTATCTTGCATATTATAAGCAACTTGCCTATCAGATGCGCTTGTGGAGTATAATGGCGGCTCAACTTTATTAATATTTATCGTTGACTTAGACTTTACCGGCTCAGCACCAGCGACCCCTGTTTTTTTTGAAATTCTAATAGTTTTCTCTATTCTTTGTTTAATTTTTTGTGCGGCACGCAGGGCATCTTCTTCGGAAACAATTTCGCCTAAATTGCCAAACAAATCTATCCGTGGCTCGCGAACCTTAAGACTAGCTAAATACTCAGTTCTCCGCGTAAAGCACACCACCGCTTCACGTAATTTACTCTTCGATACCCCATCAAGCCTCGCTTGCTCTGCATAAGCTAAAATATCTTGCATAATGCCAATTTTTAAGGGGCGCACGCGCGTGCTGCTATCAAAAGCCTCAGGAAAGCTTTTTGCTAACCAACGTAAGGCCTCTAATATAGATTTTTTAGATAAATTTTTTTGTTTAATATTTAGAGCTTCTGTTATTGGATGCAGAGGTTGTTTTCTCATGCGAGGGTCCTTGTTTAATTTTAATTAATTATATATATTTAAAACTGTGATCTT
>DAHXMX010000020.1 GCA_027371515.1 Neisseriaceae bacterium | reverse complement strand
CAATACCACAGTATCATCTTTAATATATTTTTTTGCCTCTTTCATTAAATATCTATTACCAAACATAACATCTATTGAATAAACTTCACCATGAAGGGATTGAGGCATAAAAAACAAAGGAAACTTGGCAATTATAAGTATAATCACAATCAATACTACACTTGATTTAATTACCCAGCGATTATTAAATTTAACTAAAAAATAAGCTAAAATAATTAAACCCGCCAAAAAAGCCGGTGCTGGCCAGTTAGCTTCAACATGTTTTGTTAGACTTGAACAGGTGAAAAAAATAAAAGTAAACCCAAATAACCAAGTAAAAAATCTCAATTTATCATCAGATATGATTAGTTTATAATATTTGATAATATAAAACAACAAAGAAGATAAAATAAATACTCCACACACTATAAGACTACCACCTAAATAATCACCTAAAGAATGAAAATTAAGCTCGTCACTACCGATACCGTGATGAAATTGGAATAAAAATGAAACCCATTGATGCTGATAATTCCATAAGATAACTGGAATAAAAACCGCTATGGCTAACAACACCGTTAGATAAAGATGAATATTCTTAAAATATGTACGATATTTCTTACTACATAACAAAAACATAAATATACTAGGTAGTATTAATACCATGGTATATTTAGACAACAATCCAAAACCGATAAATAGTCCTGATAAATAAATCGCACGTTTATTATCTTCAAAAAGCGCAATATAAATATAATACATACTAAGTGACCAGAACATTAATAATAATGAATCTGGCGTCACAATAAAAAACACCCCTTCTATTAAGGGACAGCTAATTGCGAGTAAGAGAGCTATATTAGCGACTTCTTGATTAAACGCACGAAATGCTAATTTGTAAATATACAGACAAGTAACTATTGTACATAAAAGCGCTGGCAAACGAATAACAAACTCACTATTACCAAATAAGATATTAGCAAGTCTTATCATATATGCAATCATCGGAGGATGATCATAATAAGATAAAGCTAAATTCTGCCCCCATACCCAATAATAGGCCTCATCAAAATGTAGTTCAAATAGTTGATTAAATATTGCATTATAAATAACTACAACTACAAAAAACCACCAGATTTTTTTATTCATGAATCATATTTCAGATATTTATCAACAAAATAAGTCACCAATAATGCAACAATCCAAGTAATCATCATCGATAATAATACATCACTTAAATAATGCCCACCTTGTAACATTCTAACTAAACTAATTGTACAACCAAAAGCACTACTAACAAGAAAAGCAAGGCGTCTGCGTCCTAACCCAAGTAAAGGTACACCAAGCATCATAGCAACTGACACATGCCCACTAGGTAAACTATTATCGTTATGTCTTTCAAAATGAGGTTGCCAAGGAGCACTATATGAGCCGCCATCTCGAATTACTTGATAAGGGCGCGCTCTACCCCAGCCAACTTTTAACATACTATTAACAATTAATCCAGGTCCAATAATCAAAGACAAAAAAGTAATAACAGCAGCTTTTTTATATTTTTTGGTAAAAAAGAAACCCACTACAGATAGAACAATCAACAGCACAGTAATTACAGGAATGCTAAAATACAATATCTTACACCACATATGAGTCTCACCATAAAAGGTAAGATTACTGTAATTATAAGGCATTTCAGCAAGTTTTTGTTCAAATAAAGTACTAATTAATACTAAACCACCTGCAATTATTAATGCCAACTTATCTATTTTCATAACTTCTATTATCCTTTATGTTATTTTTTTATTTATATGGAATATTTTTAGTTTTTATAAAACATACACCACTTCTAAATAGATTTTAAATTTTCAGATTGTTTTTTTAATCTTTCTAAACGCTCTGCCTCGTCACGAATTTTACGTTGTTTACGCTGATTAAAAGCCTGTTTAGCACGAGCCTTATCATCTTCACTCCAATGTTGATTAACTCTATCAACCATAATTATACAATCAACTGGGCAAGCTGGTAAACATAAATCACAACCAGTGCAATCATTTGCAATTACTGTATGTAACATTTTATTACTACCAATAATTGCATCCACAGGACATGCCTTTATACATAAAGTACATCCAATACAATCTTCCTCAACAATTTGTGCAACCTGAATTGGTTTTATAACTCCATGTTTAGGATTTAATGGAATGTATGGCTTATCAAGTAAAATAGATAGTTTATTAATTCCATTATCTCCACCTGGAGGACATTGATTAATTTCAGCTTCGCCATTACTAAGTGCAACAGCATAATCACGACAAGACAAATAACCACATCTAGTACACTGAGTTTGTGGAAGTATATTATCAATTTGATTAATTAATTTTTCATTTATATTCATATTCAACCTGTGCATCGATTAATAAATCAATTATAATTTGATGAATAACCTCTATATCATCAACTTTACTTAAATGCCATGAAGATAATTCATGCAACTTATTGAATTCTTTAGCTACAACCTCTAATAAAATACTATCTGGTGCTGTTGAAATATAAGCTAATGGTGTATAACCCTGCTCTCTAATTTTACGTACAATATTACTAAACGCAACTTGTATTGCAATCTCAGTGCGTTTCATATTCCCAACAACTAAAGCCTCACTAAATACGGTTGGGACAAATGGAATTGGAAAAATAGTAGTACCTTTTGTAGCTAATTCTTGATTAATTAGCTTCATTAAATCCATTGAATATTGTTTAAATTGTACTTTATCAAGACCAGAAATACCATTTTTGACAATCGTAATCCCTACCAAATAACGCAAAAAAACACCTTCATTGACTACTTCTATAGCATTATAAGCCAACTCAAGTGGCAACCATGATTTTGAATTAGATATATTTCTCACTAAATGATATTGTTGTGATGCGGTAACAGCTTGAATACTACTTGGCTCAATCAATTTACCTGAAATAAACGAGTCTGAATCACGAATAAAAATCTTATTTTTATAAAATAAATCATTAAGTTTAGCAGTATTTATCTCATTTGGTAAACGAACTTGATTTTTACTACCAACCACTATTACCAGAGGGATAGTAAATATTTCTGCATACTCTGTCATATCTGGTTTATTAATCGCAATTAATAAACACTGCCAAATTTTTTGCGTAACAATTAAATTTGGAGATAAATTTAATGCAACATTAATTATTGCATCATTTTTATTTTTTAAAAACTTCTGTAATATTTCAATTAAAGTAGCATCAGTATCATTATCACTTAATATATTTATAGCCTGTTGAATAATAATATTTGATTTTGGATAGTCATCAGTATATATTCTTGGATCATTAATTATTTGCATTATTGGCTATTTCCTTATATAATAATCACCAAAATCTATTTTACAAAGTCATTATGAAACAACTAGAAGACTGGTACATAGAACAAACCAGACAAAAGCAGTTAATCTTTGATGATGCACAGCTAGCTATTTTACAACATCTGGATGTTTTTATAGATAAATTTAGCAATCAGTCATTTTTAGCTAAACTTTTTTACAAGCCTAAAAAATTAGGCTATTATATTTACGGTTCAGTTGGTCGCGGTAAATCAATGATAATGAATCAATTGTATTTAAAATTACCAGTCACACAAAAAACACGAATACATTTTCATGAATTTATGTATCATATCCATCAGCAATTAGCTAAACTCAAAAATCATGATAATCCATTAAAAGTAATTACACGCGAACTTAAGAGTAGATACAAAATTATCTTTTTAGATGAAATGATGGTAAATGATATTGCTACTGCAATGATCCTTAAAAATCTTTTTGAAGGTTTATTTCAACAAGGTATTTATATTATCACATCATCTAATAGTAAACCAGACATGTTATATTACGATGGCTTAATGCGTGATCGTTTTTTGCCTGCCATTGAACTACTAAATCATAAACTTAATGTTATATCACTTAATAGCCCAAATGACTATCGCACGATCAACTCCTCAATCAATGAACTTTTTATTATAAATGACTATAATTTTCATCCAAAATTAGAAAATATATTTAATAAAGTTGCGATCAATAAAAAAATTTCAAACAATGACATAAAAATACAAAATAGAAAAATTAATGTTATTCGCCATTCAGACAATGCAATTTGGTTTAACTTTGCCGTTATTTGTGGAGAAAAACGTAGCTCATTAGATTATTTAGAATTAGCAGCAACATACGAATGGTTTATAATAGAAAATATTTACCACATTACTGATAATGATAAAGACATGATACGCCGCTTTACGTGGTTAATTGATATTTTATATGATAATCATAAAAAACTAGCTTTGTCATCAGTATGCGAATTAGATCAAATTTATATCGATGGTGAATTAAGCTTTGAATTTAAACGTACTTTAAGTCGTTTAACTGAAATGCAAACAAAAGAATACTTAGAATACAATAAAGAAAAGAGATAACGATGGAAAAAACAGTTAAATACTTAAAAGACTATACAAAACCTAGTCATAAGATTAGACATACTAGTTTAACATTTATAATTAATGAGGATAATACAGTCCAAGTACAGAACATTGCTAGATATACTAAAAATAGTAATCTAAATCAATTAGTACTAAGCGGTCATGCAGAATTAATATCAATTGCAATAGACAATCATGTACTAAGCGCTGAGCAATTCAAATTACAAGATAATACATTAACTATTTTTGAAACTCCAGATGAATTTTCGCTAACTATTATAACCTTAATCAAACCTTTCGAGAACAAGACTGGTGCTGGGATGTATGCCTCTAATGGTAACCTAATAACCCAATGTGAGCCTCATGGATTTAGTTTAATAACTTATTATTTAGATCGCCCTGATGTACAAGCAACCTTTACCACTACTATTATTTGCAAAAATAATCAGTATAATACAATACTATCTAATGGTAACAAGATATTAGAAGAAATTAATGGCGAGTTAAAAATCGTTAAATGGCATGACCCATTTCCTAAACCTAGTTATTTATTTGCGGTTGTAGTTGGTAATTTAGAAATGATTGAAGACTTTTATATCACCAAAAGCAACCGCCGTATAACATTACAAATATTTAGTGAACCTAATGTAATTCACAGAACAACTCACGCTATGGAATCGCTAAAGCGTGCTATAAAATGGGATGAAACTAGATTTAATCTTGAATATGATCTAGATGTTTATATGATTGTAGCAACTTCTGAGTTTAATATGGGAGCCATGGAGAATAAAGGCTTGAATATTTTTAATACTAAATATATTCTAGCAGACAAAGAAACCGCAACTGATACTGATTTTATTTTAGCAGAAGCAGTAATTGGACATGAATATTTCCATAATTGGACTGGGAATCGTGTTACATGTCGCGATTGGTTTCAACTTTCATTAAAAGAAGGCTTGACGGTATTTCGTGATCAAGAATTTACTGCTGATTTACATGATAGAACTTTGAAGCGTATTCAAGAAGTAAAAAATTTACGTAATACACAATTTCCGCAAGATAGTGGCCCATTAGCACATTCTGTTCGTCCTGATTCTTATATTGATATGAATAATTTTTATACAGTAACAGTATATGATAAAGGTGCTGAAATAGTGCGTATGTACCAAACTATCCTTGGAAATGATGGTTTCAATAAAGGATTTAAAGAGTATATTAATAGTTTTGATGGTAGTGCAGCAACTTGTGATGATTTTTGTCAATCAATGAGTAAAGCCAATAATATAGATTTATCACAATTTATGCTTTGGTATTCTCAAGCTGGGACACCAATAATTGATGTAATAGCAAACTATAATCAAAGTACCGGTGAATATAGTTTAAGTTTTACTCAAACCATACCAGATACACCAAATCAAACTAATAAAAAACCTATGCTGATTCCTATTGCAGTTGGTTTAATTGATAGCTCTGGTCATGAAATAATAAATTTAAATATAACTGGTGGTGAATACATTAACAATGGTAGGAATATAGTACTTTTACTTAAAAATAAGCAAGATGTCTATAAATTCAATGGTATTAAATCACAGCCAGTTGCCTCTTTATTACGTGATTTCTCTGCACCGGTAAAACTTAATTTTAATTTAAATGATACCGAGCGCTGTCATTTAATAAAATACGATACAGATTTCTTTAATCGTTATGAAAATCTGCAACACATTATACAACAACAAATCATAAATATTTATCATAAGTTACAAAAAGGTACTACTAATAATACAGTAGACACAACACTATTTGATATGCTAAAAATAATAATCAACGATACTAATATTTCACCAGCTCTTTGTGCAATAATGGTTCAATTACCAACATTTTCTGAAATGTTAGTACAGTTAAAAGATGTTGAACCACGTCGATTAACTAATGCTATTAAAATAGTGGGACAACAAATAGGTGAACAATTATTTGATAATTGGATTGAAATATATAATATCAATCTTGATTTAAGTAAGCAATATGACTTTAATAATTTTGGTAAAAGAAGTCTAAAAAATATAGCTCTTCATTATATAGTTATGGCACTAGAAAATAAAACAGAACACAATAACAGTTTACAATTAATAGAAACATTAACTCTTGGTCAGTTTAATAATGCTCAGAATATGACCGATAGTTATGCAGTATTAGTTGCAACAGCTAACTTAAAAGCAGAAATTCGTAAATCTATATTAGATGCTTTTTATACCAAATGGTGCAATAATGAGTTAGTAATCGACAAATGGTTTGCAATTCAAGCAATGAGTAGTTTAATAACTATTAAAGACATGAACAAACTCATGGTTGATAAAGCATTCATTGCAACTAATCCAAATAAAATTTACGCACTATTACGCACCTTTACTCAAAACAGTTTAGTATTTCACAACGATGATGGTTATTCATTCATATTAGATAAGATAATTGCTATTGATAAATTTAACCCACATGTAGCAAGTATTCTAACACAAGGTTTTAATCAAAGTGTATACTTATCTTCTGAATACAAACAACTTGCTAAAAATTATTTAAATAAACTTGTTGAACTAGATAATATTTCTGATGCAGTTTATGAAATAGCAAGCAAAATATTAATTGGTTTGAAAGGATAATGATGCAAAAAATTTTACATAAATTAAGTTATAAGCTAAACAAATCTGAAAAAAATATAATTGTCCTAGCTGCTCTAGGTGGAATGTTAGAATTTTATGACTTTACTATCTATGGATTATTTTCTGTATATTTTGCTAAGCAGTATTTCCCATTTAATAATGAAAGTTTATCCATAATTACAAGTTTTGCTATTTTTATTATTGGTTATATTGCTCGTCCGGTTGGTGGAATTATTTTTAGTCATATGGGAGACTCTATTGGTCGAAAATTAGTGTTAATAATTACCATGTTAATTATGGGTTTAGCATCGTTAGTTATTGGGTTAATTCCAACCTATGACAAAATAGGTATGATAGCACCAATAGTACTCTTAATCAGTAGATTATTACAGGGTTTAGCAATTGGTGGTGAAATTCCTAGCATGATTGTATATGTAACTGAATCAATGCCACAAAAACGTGGTTATGCAATTGGAGGTATTATAGCTGGTAGTGATGCTGGACTATTAGTTGGATTAGGCATAAATTATATAATTGTTCATATCTTCAGCACTCAACAATTATTTGATTTTGGTTGGAGAATACCATTTCTATTAGGTGGATTATTATGTTTTGTAAGTTATTTTATTCGTAAAAATCTACATGAAACTAAGGCATTTAGTAATTTACATCAAAAAGCCAAAATTCCATTATTTGAAGTATTAAATAAATATCCATTGCAATTATTAGGTAGTATAGGCATAACTAGTGTTATGGCTGGGTTTATTATGTTAGGCATTATTTTTATGCCAACTTTTATTACTCAACTAGCTAAAATTAATAATCCAGCTTTTAGTTTATATTTATTAATTGCTACAACTATTACTGTTATTAGCGCATATCTAACAGGTTTAATTGTAAATAAACATAATCCAAAAAGATTTATGCTATTTGCACTATTTGCTGCATTTATATTTATAATAGTTGCATTTAAATTAATTCAAGACAATAATAGCTTATTACTGGGCTTATGTATTATCACTATCTTACAGGGTATGTTTGCTACGTTATCACCATTATTAATTAGTTACATATTCCCGCCACAGGTAAGACTAACTGGAGTTGCCTTAAGTTATAATTTAAGTCATACTATTTTTGGTGGGATGTCGCCAATAATTGTAACTTGGTTGATTAGTAAATACCAGATAACTTATCTTGCACCTATAGCGTATTTGATGTGTGTTATAGTTATTAGTTTAATCTCATTACGTTATATACATCGTAAAATAACCATAACTTAATTTGTGGCATAAACATACAAATAAAATTGTGAATTTATTCGAATAATTGATATAATCTACATTATTCATTTAACAATAGGGTGTTATTATGAGAAAAAAAATAGCAATAATTTTAGCTGGCTGTGGTCGTTTTGATGGCTCAGAAATTCATGAATCTGTATTAACTTTACTTTCAATTAAGCAAAATAATGCGGATTATCAATGCTTTAGTTTAAATCAAGATCAAGATCATGTTACTAATCACTTAACTGAAGATCATTCAACCGTTGATAAACGTAATATGCTAATTGAATCGGCACGAATAGCACGCGGAGACATCAAAGAATTACAAGAACTTGATGTTACTAAGTTTGATGGATTAATTATACCAGGTGGCAATGGAACTGCATACAATTTATTTACACTTGCTATTGATGGTAACAACTATACAGTTAATCCATTAGTTAAACAAAAATGTCTTGATTTTTTAATACATAAAAAGCCAATGGGATTTATTTGCATAGCACCGGTAATGATTCCTCGAATATTTGATAAACATAACGTTGAATTAACTATAGGTAATGATAAAAATATTATTAATATGTTAGAAGAGCTAGGAGCCAGTCATTTTGAATGTAGTGCAAATGAAATACATACTGATATTAAACATAAAATAGTAACTACACCAGCTTACATGTTAGCTCAAGATATATTGGAAGCTTATACTGGAATTAATAAATTAGTAACGGAGGTAATTAATCTTGCTTAAACAACTACTATTACCATTATTATGTTTTACCGTATCTGCAAATGCATATAATACATCTGATAACCAAGCAACACAGAAAAATTATCAAGCTGTCAAATGGTATCGTAATTCTGCAGAAAGAAATGCTAATTATATACAAACTTATAAATTAGCTGAAGAAAAAATACTTGCTAAAGCAAGTAAACTGAAACCACATTCATGGGGTGTTATACTTGATATCGATGAAACTATACTTGACAATAGTCAATATAGTTATCAAAATGTAATTAATCACACTCCTTATTCTACAGTAAGTAATTACGCTTTTATGGAATCTGCTACATCAGTTGCTATACCTGGTTCTGTTAAATTTACCTGCGATATACAAAAACATAATGGTTATGTAGTATTAGTCACTAATCGTAACGCCAAATATAAAAATAGTATTATAGCAGCCACCAAGCGTAATTTGGAAAAAGAAGGTATTTGTTTTGATACAATAATTTTTTCAAACGATAGCTCTACTGCAGGGAATAATTCTGATAAAACACCAAGATTTAACGCAGTTAAAACTGGTAATTATGATGGTATTATACTCACAAAAAAAATTCCAGCAATTAAAGTGCTTGCATATTTAGGAGATAATATTCAAGATTTTCCTAATATATTGCAAAAAGAAGCGTATCAAGAATCAAATAATCTAAGTTATCATGATAAATTTGGCGAAGAATATTTTATTTTACCTAATCCAGTATATGGTAGTTTTGACAAAAATATATTTCAATAACTATTTACATACAATATACATAGCTGGAGCGCGTCTTTTATTATGAGTTGGATTTAATTTATACGCAATACTATCTAATAATGAACTGGCATAATTAATATTATTGCATTGTAAATTAGCGTATTTTTTATTAGCAAAATTTAAAAACTGTCCTTTTAATTCAGGATTAGAGGAAACAATAATTAATTGTTTATATGGACTTGTAAAAATACTTGTATATTTATTTAAGTTAGTTGTATTAGATAGATTGGCCTGTATAACACGACTATTTGGAGTCAATAATATCTTATAAAAATCATCCCAAGTATTCCAACCATCTGCAAGTACTAATGTAGGGATAGTATCTGCATTTGATTTAAACATTGGATCAACTGCTCCACTTTGAAAATTAACACTAGAGACTAAAATTGTTGCTGGAATAGCAATTATAGCAAGAGCATAATTAAATACTTTTATGGCCCAACTATGCCTATCATAATTAAATGACCATAACCAAGCAAATAACATTAATTCTACGCCAATAATTGGAAACATAAACCTTTCTTCTTTATGAGGTACTAAACTATGAGCAGCGACAAAAACTAAAAAAGGTATTAAAACTAGCCAATGATTTTTTACCAGTGATTTAAAATTTTTAAATAATCCTAATGAAAATGGTGCTAAAACAAACGCTAAAATTAATAACCAAGTAGAATACCATGGTGTAACTCCATAGCCAGCAGCACCACCTTCATTGATATGTAAATAATTAAATATAGTTGAAAATACTTGACGATTACTTAAAATATCAACAGCTGCTTGCATAATTAATAATGCACTAGCAGCTATTACTGCTGAAAATAAATATTTACGTAAATTAATTAATAATAAACAAAATATGTAACTTATCCAAAACAAACCAACATGAAATCGAAATAAACAAGCTATTCCCATCACAATTAAACCAATAGTTAGAATAGTTAAATTATTTTTAAATCGTCCATCTTCACTAAGCCCGACCCCAAACAATAAAACACTCATTGCTACTGCTTCACCAAAAGCACGAGTAGAGATCAAAATCACCAGAGGGAATAAAGCAACCAAATAAATAGCCATTACGGCAAATAACTTATTATTAAAGTTGCGTACATATAAATAACATCCATAAATACCAATTAAGCTTAGCATACTTAGCCCTAAAAGCATAACACGTATTTCAGATATGGCATTAATTACACCAAATAATTTACCAATCATTAAAAACCCGCTTAATATCCACACTAATAACCAACTACGATAATCAGGTAATTCATGAATATGATAATCAACTAATAAATGTGCTGGAATTAAACCATGTAAATAATCATCTAAAGCAAATGGCCCATAATTAGAATACGCACATAAAAACCGTAAAACCAAACCAATGAACAAAGCACAAAGCAAATGCTGTTTTAGACTAAAATTTTTAAATTTATGAATTAAGATATTCATTGTATTACCTTATATAAATTTGTTCATATTTAACAGTAATATTTTTATTACACTAGCAATAAAAAAAGCCAGTACTATAAATAAGTACTGGCTTTTGATTATAAGTAGCTTGGCGATGTCCTACTTTCGCATGAATAAATCCACACTATCATCGGCGAAGAAGCGTTTCACTGTCCTGTTCGAGATGGGAAGGAGTGGGACCACTTCTCTATTGTCACCAAGCAATTCTTGAGTTTTAAGCTATTTAGCTTGCAACATATTCATGTAACAACTATAGAAATGATATAGAGTTTTATTTATTATTATTGTAGTAGATTATCATAACTTAACCAAACTATATTTATATTCACTTACCGTAGTCATATATACAACTTAAGTGCATTCAAATAATAGAGTCAAGCCTCACGGGCAATTAGTATCAGTTAGCTTAACACATTACTGCGCTTCCACACCTGACCTATCAACGTTGTAGTCTTCAACGACCCTTCAGGAGGATTAAATCCTCAGGGAAATCTAATCTTGAGGCGAGTTTCACACTTAGATGCTTTCAGCGTTTATCTCTTCCACACTTAGCTACCCGGCTATGCCACTGGCGTGACAACCGGTACACCAGAGGTGTGTCCACTCCGGTCCTCTCGTACTAGGAGCAGCCCCTCTCAAATTTCCAGCGCCCACGGCAGATAGGGACCAAACTGTCTCACGACGTTTTAAACCCAGCTCACGTACCACTTTAAATGGCGAACAGCCATACCCTTGGGACCGACTACAGCCCCAGGATGTGATGAGCCGACATCGAGGTGCCAAACACCGCCGTCGATGTGAACTCTTGGGCGGTATCAGCCTGTTATCCCCAGCGTACCTTTTATCCGTTGAGCGATGGCCCTTCCATTCAGAACCACCGGATCACTATGACCTGCTTTCGCACCTGCTCGAGATGTACCTCTCGCAGTTAAGCAACCTTTTGCCATTGCACTTTCCTCACGATTTCCGACCGTGATAAGGTTACCTTCGTACTCCTCCGTTACCCTTTAGGAGGAGACCGCCCCAGTCAAACTGCCTACCATACACTGTCTCCTCCAGAGACTCAGCGAAGTTGAAATGTTTGTGAAGATGCAATCTCCCCGCGGCTAGACGGAAAGACCCCATGCACCTTTACTGTAGCTTTGCATTGGACTTTGAGCACATATGTGTAGGATAGGTGGGAGACTAAGAAGTCGTGACGCTAGTTGCGATGGAGTCGG
>DAHXMX010000209.1 GCA_027371515.1 Neisseriaceae bacterium | reverse complement strand
TAAACTCAAGCACGAATATGTTGTTGAAATTACAGGTAACATTAGAAAGCGCCCTAATCCTAATAAAGATATGAAAACAGGTCAAGTAGAATTAGTGGCAAACTATATTAAAATACTAAATACTGCTAACCCAATACCAATCTTAATTGATGATGATTCAACTAGTGAAACAAATCGTATGGCACATCGCATTATCGATCTGCGTAGTCAAAAAATGCAACATAATATCAAACTTCGTTATAAATTAACCAAGTCAATTCGTAATTATTTGGATGATAATGGCTTTATGGATATTGAAACTCCATTTTTAACTCTATCAACTCCAGGTGGAGCACGAGATTTTTTAGTACCATCGAGAATGAATAAAGGTAAATTTTATGCTCTACCACAATCACCACAAGTTTTTAAACAATTGTTTATGATTGCTGGATTTGATCGTTACTATCAAATAGTACGCTGCTTTCGTGATGAAGAACTAAGAGCTGATAGACAACCTGAATTTACTCAAGTAGATATTGAGACTTCGTTTTTAAATGAAGAAGAAATTCGCAATATAATGGAAAATCTTATTCGTCAAGTATTTAAAGATGTTCTTAATGTTGAGTTACCTAAATTCCCAATTATGACATATCATGATGCCATGTATTACTATGGATCTGATAAACCAGATTTGAGATTTGAAAATCTTAAATTTATAGATATTACAAATGAATGTAAACTATCAAAATTTAAAGTATTTAATGATGCAGCGAATATTAGCGATGGACGTGTTGCCATGCTAAAAATACCAAACAGCGTTACATTTTCACGTAAAGAGATTGAAGATTTAACTAAATTTATTACCGGATATGGTGCAAAAGGATTACCATATATCAAAATCAATGATTTAACCTTACCTAATCATGAAGGATTACAATCACCTATCATAAAATTTTTATCAGATATTGAAATTACAAACATTTTAAATAAAGCTAACGCTCAAAATGGTGAGACGATTTTGTTTGCTGCAGATAAGAAAAAAATAGTAAATGAATCTCTAGGTGCATTAAGGTTAAAGATTGGACACGAAAAAAATTTAATTCAAAAAGAATGGGCGCCGTTATGGGTGATTGATTTCCCAATGTTTGAATATGATGAAGCAACTAATCAATACATACCAGCACATCATGCATTTACTGCACCTAAAGATGAGCATATTGACTTGCTTGAGACTAATCCTGCTATATGTCTTGCTAAAGCCTATGATATGGTATTAAATGGATCTGAAATTGGTGGTGGTTCTGTTCGTATTCATAATGCTGATATTCAATCAAAAGTATTTAAAGCACTAAACCTCACTCTTGAAGAAGCTCGACATAAATTTGGTTATTTACTCGATAATCTACAGTTTGGTGCACCTCCACATGGCGGTATCGCTTTTGGACTTGATAGAATTGCTGCTATAATGACAAAATCAAACTCAATTCGCGATGTTATTGCTTTACCTAAAACTACAACCGGACAATGTTTACTTACAAATGCTCCAAATACAGTTGAAAATAATCAACTGCAAGAACTTGGTTTAAGCTTGATACACAATTAACATTATGCAATTAATAGTATTAGCATCGAATAATAATAATAAACTTAAAGAATTTAACGCTATCTTTAAGGTTTTTAAAATTAATCTAATTAG
>DAHXMX010000208.1 GCA_027371515.1 Neisseriaceae bacterium | reverse complement strand
TTTACATAAGCTTGGATCAAGTTTATTAACAAAATTCATCACCTCACACTCAGATGTATAGTCAAGAGCAACTATAATTGGTGATTGTGAGGCGATATTTGTATCGATTTGTAATGGGTTCATAACATAATAATATTTGAAATTTAAGAGAATTATTATACCAGTTACATAAATAGTTATTTAATGATTTATAGTAACTGGTAAATAGTTAATACTAAAGTTAATTTTTAGCACGTGTTACTAATGGTTTACTACGCCGATCATTTTTATTGATTGTGCGTAAAATAATTTCAGCTTCATCCTCAGGTACACTTATAAATGAGAAGTTATCCAAAATTTTGATATTTTGAACTTTACGTGAAGGTGTTTTACATTCAGTGTGTAATAAATCCAGAAGTTTTTTAGGATTATAACCATCTCGTTTACCTAGTGCTACAAAAAGTCTTGATTGATCATTATTATAATTAGATGAGATTTCAGCTGTTTTATAATCATTCATAGCTTTATAATATTGCGGTAGAAATTCATCACCATAAACATGACGTAATAAAGCCGCTGTAACTACTATAGGATCATTATTTTTATTAATTAGATTTTTAGCTAAGTCTAGATAATCATGATATTCTTTGTCATTAATGATGTTTTTTACTTTGGTGTCTAAATTTATTTTTTTAGCTTCAATAACTTGATTTGATGTTGGTGCTGCTTCATGACGAATTACAGCTTTTGTCATTTTTTGGATTCTATTTAATAAAAAACTATCTTTTCTTGCAACAAATGAGATAGCAGTGCCTTTATTTCCAGCACGACCAGTTCGACCAATTCTATGAACATAGCTTTCAGCATCTTGAGGTAATGAATAGTTGATTACATGAGTAAGATTATTCACATCAATACCACGAGCCGCAACATCTGTTGCAATTAAAATATTAATGGTTTTAGATTTAAAACTAGCTAGTGTTTTATTTCTTAGTGCTTGAGAAATATCACCATGCAGCGCTTCTACATTAAATCCACGTGATTTAAGACGTAATGTAATATCATCAGTTTCAAATTTGGTACGGGCAAATATAATGCCATAAAAATCACTTGTAAAATCTAAAATTCGGCATAATGTGTCAAATTTTTCATTTTCACGTAATGCATAGTAAATTTGTTCGGTTAAATTTTGAGTGATTTCTTTGTTTTCAATTTTTAATATTTTAAAATCATGCATATAGCGTTTAGCAATTGCTAAAATTTCACTTGGCATAGTTGCCGAGAAAAATAACATCTTTTGTTTTTTATTGGTTTGTTTTAAGATTTCTTCGATTGCATCTATAAAACCCATGTTTAACATTTCATCAGCTTCATCAAGTACAAAGTAATCTAATTCTGATAAATTTAATACTTTTCTTTCTAATAAGTCAATAATACGTCCTGGTGTACCAACAATAATATCTGCACCACGTTTGATGTTTTTGATTTGTTGTTCTATTGATTGTCCACCATACACTGGATATACTTTAATGCTTTTATTATGATTTAATGAATATATTTCATCTGATACTTGATTAGCAAGTTCACGAGTAGGGGTTAAAATTAATGCTTTAGTTTTACCAGAGCTTTGAATTAATTAAATTTAAGCAAATAAACCAATTAAATAGTATTATCTTTTACCAAAGTTTAATATTTAATCTTATTA
>DAHXMX010000207.1 GCA_027371515.1 Neisseriaceae bacterium | reverse complement strand
CAGTGCGATAACGAGAATAAAGTATATTATGGGCACCATTTAATAACGCTTGCATTGACCATAAATATGCCTCATTTTCAATATCAAGGCTTGAAGATAATTTTTCTATTTGCCACGTTAAAATATTATCACTGCTATATAACATACATACTTGAGCTTTAGGTATATCTAAAAAATATTTATTATACTCAATGCTATCAGTAAGTATACGCTCAAGCTCTTTTAAGCGAGGAGTTGTAATGCTGTTATCGTTATCAAATATACCTTGATTAGATTGATAAGCTCCAATATTTGCAGTGCGATAACGAGAATAAAGTATATTATGGGCACCATTTAATAACGCTTGCATTGACCATAAATATGCCTCATTTGGACGTGGTAAGTATGATAAATATTTACCATTAATTTGACCAATATCTTGGCTTGTTATCCAAAATGATTTGTTATTTTTTATACCACGAGTCATTATAAGTTTCATGGTAACTTGGTTATATTGTTTGATATTTGCGCTATCAGGATTAATGATATGATTATTTAAAGATACTATATCTACTTTTTGATTAATTAGATAATCATCTTGTGTAACGTTAAAATAATCGCCATGTAGTGGAGTTGAAATGAAATGCTTATTTAGAATATTATCTCTAAGTTTATTGGCGCAATTAGTTATAAAATCATTGAGTGTATTTATTCTAAATTTTTGATGATAATAAACTAAGCCAATATTTAATCCCATAAATGGTTTTCTAGGTAACTTTACTTCCTTAAATGAGTTATATACTTCTGAATTAGTGTTAGTTCCAAGATAATAATTAAGTTTGTCTATATCTTTAAATTGTTGTTTCAGATAAGTTCTAAATTTATTTTCACATACATTACAATAGCACCATAAATTTTCATCGCTACGTAATTCATCATCAATCTGCCAACCAATAATTGCTGGATGTTCACGATATGCAGATAATATATGTTCAATAAGTTTGTCACTACGTTCTAAAAATACTGGTGAATTTAAGCAAATATTATGCTTTCGTCCATATTGACGCTCATTGTTAAACTCATCTATCGATAATACATGGTATTCTTTAATCATCCATGCAGGTACGCGTGATGTAGGTATACCAAATATTACCTTTATGTTAAATAAGTGCGCAATATCTAATACTTGATTAAAAAAGCTAAAATTATACTCATTTTCATTTGGTTCGAATCTCATCCGCGCCACCATTTATTATTAAATCTAAACTTTCAACTAAAATATTAACGATTGACATTATGAACTATAAAGCTCAAATAGAATATTAAATGAAGCAAAAACAGGCGTAAATACTGTTTGGAATCAATTAAACAACAATAATTCACATTAATTAATCTCAATCAGTTTATTTATCATGCTTTGTATCACCTCTTGATAAAGAGAGATGATTTACAGCGTAATGGATAAATAAAGCAATAATGATAAAACACGCTATAATAATTACATTTACATATAATTATATTTTAAATTAATAGTATAGGATTGCTTATAAAATGTTTTATGGCGTGAATTATTACCCTGAAGAATCTGATGAGCGCTATTTAGTATCTGATCTAAGTAAAATATCAGATCTTGGAATAAATTGTATTTATATAGCAAAATCAGCTTGGCATATCATCGAACCAAATGAAAATGAGTATAATTTTAGCTTTTTTAATCA
>DAHXMX010000206.1 GCA_027371515.1 Neisseriaceae bacterium | reverse complement strand
GCGAAAAATAGTTTTTACTACATCTATACAAGTATTGATTTTACTATATTTTAATTTTTATGGGGAATTACTGATAAAAATATATTAATTACAATTTGTGAAATCATATATCCGAAAAGTATATGATAACATTATAGCAAAATACGCGTTTATTTTTGCTGTAACCGGAAAAATTAAGTGGCGTGTTTTGAGCAGAATTATTTGGCACTTTAATTGGCATGAGCATTTAAAAACGCTTTTAACTAATATTTTCACTATTAGTTAGAGCATGAGAACCTAAATTTAAGGATCTAAATTTGGCCATTACAATTCGTGATGGTAAAAATGAAAATATAACCCCTGATATAAAAATAAGTGGTATTCCATACATTGCCCAACTCCAAGTATAAATTCCGCTCTCACCAATGACTACATAACATCCAAAGCCCCAAATTGTGCCAACAAGAATGCTCATCCATGCACCCAATAAAGTAGCTCTTTTCCAATAAAAACCAGCAAGTAATGCAAAACTCATAGCTACTATTGGGATATTAAATAAAATCATTTTATTTAATATATTGTCAATGTATGTAATAGCAACAATATAACTCATGATTCCACAGCCAATCATCCAATAAAAGCTATTCTTTGCATTGTGTGCTTTGAATTTTAGAATACTCCCTACCATTAATGTTACCATAGCACTCCATAGTCCTGTCATGGTACTTGCAGCAATTAAAAATATCATAATATAATAAATAATAAAAAGTTGATACGGTAATGCATGGTAGATCAAATAAGGTATTCCCAGCTGATTATCATTTAAAATTACACCTTTTGATTTAAGTATAATATTGGCATAAATGCCTATTTCATATAAAATAAAAATTATTATTGCTGCACATCCAGTTGCAGTATAAGCAATACTTTCATTTTTAGCTGAGACAATTTTTTGACCATACCAAGGTGCGAGAATATAACTAAACATGGTTATAAATATTAGCGAGATAATGAATTTTGCAGGCAAGACGTGATTTATGTTCATGATAGGTTTTAGCACATGTGGTATTGTTAAATCAGGCAATTTATAAGTAAAATATAATAATATTGGTAAAGATACTATAACCAGGCAAAATGAAATTAAATCAAGCCTTATTATTGATTTTAACCCACCACGAGCTGTTAAAAATAGTATTGTTATTAGTAATAATAAGCTAATCCATTTAGCCTCAATCGTAAATAGTGGAGAAAAAAGCAATGTTAAAGATTTTAAATATGCTGAAGTAAATCCAAGCATAGTTAAAAATAAAATAAGTGCTACAAATAGCTCTAAACTTCGTCCATATCTTTCGGCAAAAAAGTGTGCTACTGAGATACCATTAAATTTTTTCCATTTTTTAGACGCTATTAATGTATAAAATAAAAG
Source organism: Neisseriaceae bacterium (assembly GCA_027371515.1). Lineage (GTDB taxonomy): Bacteria > Pseudomonadota > Gammaproteobacteria > Burkholderiales > UBA11063 > Aquella. The sequence continues at coordinate 306 of DAHXMX010000206.1, read as the reverse complement.
TCCAATTAGAAAAACCAAGGGCATAAATAATGCACTTTTCCCAAATGCATAACCTAATGAAGAAAAAGAAATTAGTGTTGCTGTATTAAACTCAGTCATTACAAGTGTCGCAATTAATGGAATTAATCTTGTAGCACGCCCGGCTAATAAATAATCGTCTTCTGAATTTGATTTCTTCTTGTTATTTACGTATAACACCAATATTAGAAAAATTATTGAAATTGCTGCTAACGCCAATTCGGGATAAGGATCCAAGTTAAATAAAAAAGTCCATCAATGTGATGTTTTGATAGAATATAGTTTCAA
>DAHXMX010000205.1 GCA_027371515.1 Neisseriaceae bacterium | reverse complement strand
TTAAGTCTTTTGATTGCCTATTCCAAATATTTATTCAAAAAAAAAGGATTAGAAAAAATGGAATTGATAAGATATTTTGATAATAATTTGATTATTATTAACATTTTTGATTTTTTATTTGTTTTTTTATTTATTTTTTGTTTTATTTACTTTGAAGATTCAAAGTTTGGATTGAATTGTTGGATTTGAGTGATTCACTTAAATATTTTATTCCTTCTGGGCCAATTTGATTGCCTATTTCAAATATTTATTAAAAAAAACACAACCAGCCCTCTGCCTATTGCTTCAATCACTAAATTAATGACTGCAATTGTAAGTCTTGACTCAGGTGCTGATTTAGATGAGTATGTAACTATCACTGAAGATGATGTAGATACTATTAGACATACTCACTCACGTTTAAAAGTAGGCATGGCACTACGTCGCCGTGATCTAATGCTACTTGCCTTAATGTCATCAGAAAACAGAGCTGCTCATGCGCTTGGAAGAACAGCATACCCAGGTGGCATAAAAGTATTTTTACAAAAAATGAACCAAAAAGCTAAAACACTTGGCATGACAGATACTAAATTTTACGATCCAACTGGCTTAACTGATAAAAATCAAGCTACCGCACGTGATTTAGCAAAAATGGTCGAAGCTGCTTATAACTATGATTTAATTCGTAAATACACCACAACTAAAGATGCTGATGTGAATTTAGGAAATTATAGTCATCGTTACTTAAATAGTGATGCACTAATAAGAGCTGATAAAATGCAAATTGCTTTGTCTAAAACAGGCTTTATTAATGAAGCTGGACACTGTCTAGTTTTATATAGTATTGTTAATAATCATCCAATAATTATGGTGTTTTTAAATAGTGCTGGTAAAAATGGACGAATTATTGATGCATTAGCAGTAAAAAAATATATAGAGAAAATCTATTAAACTTTATTAATTAAAATTTATTAATACTTGCTAAATAGTTCATAAATCCTTGTATAGAGCGCTCACAAATGTGATATACTTCGTAAAAGTCGGCATCCTGTCCATAATATGGATCAGGTATATTGTACTCACGTTCACTAGTTATTGATGGATCAAAGCTCCTGAGTAAGAAAATTTTATCTCTACATAATTTATCTGGACAAATATTAATTACTTCCTCATAATTAAGATGGTCCATAACTAATATATAATCATAATATTTAAAATCACTCGGAGATATTTGACCCGCATGATGGTAAGTTTGGTTTAACACTTGAGGTATTTTATGCTGATGCGTGGAAAGAGAATATCAATTTTAGTCTTGGAGATAATCAACATATTATTAGTTTTAGACCAAGAATTAAATAAAATCATAAATGTCCACTCTATGGAATGGACAGGTTTAAGTATTTTTGGTATTCTGTTTGATATAATTGCTCCAGATAATTAGATAATTCTTCACGATTTTTAAAATTTGCACAATTTATAACTGGTAAATGACGGAGCTTTACGGTAAGGCCTTTTTGACTAAGTGTAGCAGTTACTGATTGTAATAAAGTTGTTTCATTTGCAAAAGTTGTTACACTTGTTGGATATACCAATTATGTATACTATCTATAGCGTAGGATTTGTTGCCGCTCATGAACTTTCCAGATGGCCTATTATTGGTCTATTAATAAAAAGCGGCTCGACAATATTCATTAATCGTTCATCTAAAAAAGACTTATTTAAAACCAATCAAATTTTAACTAAAAGACTACAAA
>DAHXMX010000204.1 GCA_027371515.1 Neisseriaceae bacterium | reverse complement strand
ACCCACCAAGCCAACCTGTTACATCTACCACTTACATTATCACCAAATGACTTAGCAATATTTAAAAATTTATCTGGAATATCATTTTTGAGTGAAGTTAACGTTAATCAATCTCCTATATTTAAAGAAAATACTTTATTTACTCACAGAGGTTTAAGCGGTCCAGCAATACTCCAAGTATCATCGTATTTTAAGGTTGGTAATACTATTAAAATCAATATGTTAACCAATTATAATATTAAATATGAATTAATTAATAATCACCACTCGACCAAACTACTAAGTAACTTTCTGCATCAATTTTTTAGTACACGTTTAGTTAATAGTTTAATTAATATTATTCAATTTGATAAACAATTAAGTCAGATCTCTAATAAAGATATTGAGTTAATTAATGGTATAATTCACAATTTACATTTAAAACCAACAGGTACATTAGGTTATAAAAAAGCTGAAGTAACTAAAGGTGGTATTGATACTAATGCCTTATCTTCTAAAACAATGGAAGTAAACAATCAAAGTGGTTTATATTTTATCGGTGAAGTGGTAGATGTAACAGGTTGGCTTGGTGGGTATAATTTTCAGTGGGCATGGGCATCAGCGTATGCAGCTGCTACATCATTATAAGAAAGTAAATATATGTTAAAAATAATTAGTATTAATGTAAATGGGATTAGATCAGCAAATATTAAAGGATTATTCAATTGGCTTCAATTAATTAATCCAGATATTATATGTATTCAAGAATTAAAAGCTAATCTAACAGATATCCCGCAGGAATTAATTAACTGGAATGATTATTATACCAAGTTTCATCCAGCGCAAAAAAAAGGTTATAGTGGTGTGGCTATTATGTCACGACATAAGCCAGATAATATGCTTCTTAAAATAAACAATCAAGAAATAGACGAAGAGGGGCGCTATATTCAATTTGATTTTGATAATTTATCTGTAGTTTCATTATACTTACCATCTGGTTCATCTGGAGATGATAAACAAGAGAAGAAATTTCGTTTTATGAAATTTTATTATCCAATTTTATTGGACCAATTAAAATCAGGACGTGAATATATAATTTGCGGAGATTGGAATATTGCCCATCAAGAAATTGATCTTAAAAACTGGAAAGGCAATTTAAAAAACTCTGGTTTTCTTCCTGAAGAACGAAAATGGATCACTGATATACTTAATAATGGCTGGGTAGATGGCTGGAGGATGTTATATCCAGAAGATCCAGGTTATACATGGTGGTCTAATCGTGGACAAGCTTATTCTAAAAATGTGGGTTGGAGAATTGATTATCATATGCTAACACCAAATATTGCTACTAAATTACAATCAGCTCAAGTATTTAAAGAAATTAAATTCTCAGATCACGCTCCATTAATAATGGAATATGATATTAATTTAAAATAACAATATTTACTTACATTCATTTATAAATTTAGTAGCTAATACCTTGTAATCATGGTGCTTTAAAACGAATTGACGTCCATTTTCCCCCATTGATTCCAATTCAAATTTACTCTTGTTTGCCATTTCATTAATTGCATCACTAATTGCTTGTATATCTTCAGCTTGTACCGTTATACCACATTTAGCATCTGCAACTAAATCATTACCTGCACTAATTGAATGAATGATAGGCTTTCCTGCTAACATATAATCAAATAACTTATTAGGACATACTCCAAAGCGATATATAGACAACTTATGCCATCCGATATATAATGCATCCATTTTAAATAATAATTCTGGTATTTGATTTTTCGCTATTCTATTAATAAATAATAT
>DAHXMX010000203.1 GCA_027371515.1 Neisseriaceae bacterium | reverse complement strand
GGTTTGGGCAACAGGTTTATCTTTCCATTTAATAACATTAGTTATAGGAGCACGTTCATGTGCCCAAACTAATGTTTCTATAAGTTCTTGCCAATATCCTCTCCAAGAAATTAAGAACATAAAACCTGTTGCCCAAACCAAATGACCGAATAAGAACATCCAACCCCAAACAGCTAAACTATTCATACCAAAAGGGTTATATCCATTAATTAACTGAGAACTGTTTAACCATAAATAATCACGTAACCAACCCATTAAATAAGTTGACGATTCATTAAACTGGTTTACATTTCCTTGCCAAAGAGTAATATGTTTCCAATGCCAATAGAATGTAACCCAACCAATAGTATTTAACATCCAGAACATTGCTAAATAAAATGCGTCCCAAGCTGAAATATCACAAGTACCACCACGACCTGGACCATCACAAGGGAAACTGTACCCAAAATCTTTTTTATCTGGCATTAGTTTTGATCCACGAGCGTCTAAGGCTCCTTTTACAAGAATTAAAGTTGTAACATGTAAACCTAAAGCAATAGCATGATGAACTAAAAAGTCGCCAGGGCCAATTTTTAAGAATAAATCAGTTTTACTATTGTTAATAGCTTCTAACCAACCTGGTAACCAAATTTCATTACCATTTATAGTAGCTTGACTAGTTGCTGATGATAACAATACATTAAATTCGTAAACAGCTTTACCAGAAGCAGCTTGAATATATTCTGCGAATAATGGTTCAAATAAAATTTGTTTTTCTGGTTGTCCAAAAGCAACTACAGTATCATTATGAATGTATAAACCTAATGTATGGAAACCTAAGAATAATGAAGCCCAACTTAAATGAGAGATAATAGCTTCTTTATGTTCTAGCATTCTTGCTAATACATTATTCTTATTTAATTCTGGATCATAGTCACGTACAAAGAAAATTGCTCCGTGCGCGAAAGCTCCAACCATTAAGAATCCCGCAATATATTGATGATGTGTATATAATGCAGCTTCAGTTGTGAAATCTTTTGATAAAAATGCATATGGAGTTAATGCATACATATGTTGTGCTGTTAATGAAGTAGCAACACCTAAACATGCTAATGCTAAACCTAACTGCATATGTAAAGAGTTAGTAATTGTTTCAAATAACCCTATATGTCCAGCTCCTAATCGACCTCCAGGAGGACGGTGAGCATCTAAGATTTCTTTCATGTTATGTCCAATACCGAAATTTGTTCGATACATATGACCGGCAACAATGAAAACAACTGCAATTGCTAAGTGATGATGTGCCATATCACTTAACCATAAAGATTGTGTTTGTGGATGGAATCCACCTAAAAATGTTAAAATTGCTGTACCTGCTCCTTCAGAAGTTCCATAAACATGACTTGCAGTATCTGGATTTTCAGCATATACTGTCCAGTTTCCTGAGTAAAATGGAGCTAAACCTGCTGGATGTGGTGGAGTCGTTAAGAAATTATCCCAACCAACATGAATACCACGTGATTCAGGAATTGCTACGTGAACAAGATGTCCAGTCCACGCTAAAGAACTTACACCTAATAAACCAGATAAATGATGATTTAATCTTGATTCATTATTCTTAAACCATGCGATACTTGGTCGAAATTTTGGTTGTAAATGTAACCAACCTGCAAATAATAAAGCAGATGATAATAATAATAACCCAATTGCCCCTTGATATAGTTCTTGGTTTGTTCTTAATCCAATTGTATACCACCATTGATAAACACCTGATAAAGCAATATTAACTGGATATGTATTACCTTTACTAAAAGCCTTAATT
>DAHXMX010000202.1 GCA_027371515.1 Neisseriaceae bacterium | reverse complement strand
GGCAATAAAGGGTTGTGTGGGTGGGCAATAAAGGGTCGTTTAGGTGGGTAATTTTATATATGAGATTTATTCAAAACCTTTGTTAATTTATTTAAACTTTTATGAATGATTTATTCAAAATATTAAATTTTATTTTTGAGATAATTAAAAATTTATATATTTTTAGTTGTAATTATAAAAAAAGTATGGCATAATAATCACCTCGTAATTCATCTTTGGGCTCTTAGCTCAGTCGGTTAGAGCAGAGGACTCATAATCCTTTGGTCGCTGGTTCGAGTCCAGCAGGGCCCACCATATTATTTATGGTTCTACAAAGAAAGTATCGAATGAGCACAGTTTCACTTAAAAAAGAATCTAATCTAATATGGCTAGACATGGAAATGACTGGCTTATCTCCCGAAGAACATTCTATAATCGAAGTAGCTGTAGTGATTACCGATAGTGATTTAAATATTCTCGCTGAATCACCAAGTTATGCTGTTTACCAACCAGATAGCGAACTAAATAAAATGGATAAATGGAATATATCCACCCATACTAAATCAGGTTTAATTGAGCGCGTTAAAAAATCTACTTATTCAATTAGTAATGTTGAAGAAGAATTAATTAAACTTCTAAAAAAATACACCTACAAAGGTAAATCACCATTATGCGGCAATACCATTCATCAAGATCGCAAATTCTTGAGTAAGTACATGCCAACTCTTGAAAGTTATATACATTATCGTAACTTAGATGTCAGCACCTTAAAAGAATTAGCAAAAAGATGGTATCCTCATATCTACCAAAGTTTTGTAAAACACAACAAACATGAAGCATTAGCAGATATACATGAATCAATATCAGAACTGCGCCACTATCAAAATCAGATGTTCATACCTACCAATAAAAACATTTAATTAATCTAAATGCAAAAGCGTACAAAATATTGCTATCTATATTTAGATATGCTATAATGTGGGGTTATTTTATAAACTATAAGGGATTTATTAATATGGTAATTATTCGTTTAGCTCGTGGTGGTAGTCATAACCGCCCATATTATTCAATAGTGTCAGCTGACTCTCGTTGTCGTCGTGATGGTCGTTTTCTTGAAAAATTAGGTTTTTACAATCCTAATGCAAAAGAAAATGTAGAGGGTTTTAGATTAAATGCTGAGCGTTATAACTACTGGATCAGTGTAGGCGCACAAGTATCTCCTACAGTTAAAAATTTAATTAAAGCCAATAAAGCTATTTAATTATAAATATTACCTAAGGTATAGCTATGAATAATAATATTATACCTATGGGTTACATTACCGGAGCATTTGGTATATTGGGCTTTGTTAGAATAAAACCAAGCACAAGTAATGTTGATGCACTAGGTAAATATAAAGCATTGCAAGTATTAATAAATAATAAATGGGAAAGTTTTCAAATTGAAAAATATTCAGTGTTTAATGAATATATTCAAATTAAATTTATTGGTATAAATGATAGAGATAAAGCAAGTAAATTTCGTGGTGCAACAGTTGGGGTTTGGCGTAGCGAATTACCTGAACCAAAACCAGATGAATTTTACTTTGTTGATTTATTAGATTTGACTGTAATTAACACTAAAAATGATGTAATCGGCACGGTAACAGATGTATTTGAAACTGGTGCTAATGCAGTAATTGTTACCAAAAATATAAAGCATGAATATCTAATACCATTTGTTAAAAGCTATATCCTTGAAGTGGACTTTATTAAAAAAGTTATTATAGTTGACTGGGAATTAGATTTTTAGTATAGAGAAATAAAGTGATATTTAGTGCAATT
>DAHXMX010000201.1 GCA_027371515.1 Neisseriaceae bacterium | reverse complement strand
ACCATGAAATGACATTCCACCATCCCATGTTTTAACTATATTTAACGGATTTGATAAATAATATCCTGGTTGATAAAATAAACAATAACCCAATCTACCGCCAATAACTACACCCAAAGCAGCATAAAATAAAATATCATCAATAATTTTCGGTGTGATAAATACGTGCCCATATTTTTTTACTTTCCACTTTGCAGTAATTAAGAAAAATAAAAATCCAAGCATATACATAATGCCATACCAATGAACCTTTAATGGTCCCAAACTGATAGCAACTGGATTAATTTTAGGATACATTAACATAATTATCTAACCTTATCAAAATAATAACTGCGCACTATAAATATGATGATTACTATATTTATATTATTTACATTAAAAGCCAATTCAGTTAACCTGAATTGGCATTATTAGAAAATATTATGCAAAATTTTGTGCAACAAAATCCCAATTAACAATTTTCCAAAACCCTTCCATATAATTAGGGCGACTATTTCTATAATCAATATAATAAGCATGCTCCCATACATCACAAGTAAGCAATGCTTTATTTGCTGTCGTTAATGGAGTTGCTGCATTTGATGTAGACACTAATTCTAAATCACCGTTTGGGGTCTTAACTAACCATCCCCAACCAGATCCAAAGGTACCAACACAAATAGCTGCAAACGCTTTTTTAAACTCTTCAAAACTACCCCATTTTTTCTCAATAGCAGACAATAAAGCTCCACTTGGAGTAGTTGATTTAGGAGTTAAACAATTCCAATAAAAAGTATGGTTCCACACTTGAGCAGCATTATTAAATATACTACCAGATGATTTTTTAACTATCTCTTCAAGAGTTAAGTTTTCAAACTCGGTTCCTTTAATTAAATTATTCAAATTGGTAATATATGTCTGATGATGTTTGCCATAATGAAATTCTAATGTTTCTTTAGAAAGATGTGGAGCCAAAGCATCCATTGCATATGCCAATTCAGGTAATTTATGTTCCATAATATAATCCTTATAAAAATTTAGAGATGTATTTTAACACATATAATTTATTTATTAATCCACAAAAATTAAATTGTTATTTTACATAAGATACATCAAAAGCACTATATAAAAAAATGCAATAACATCTATTATTGCATTTTAGAAAATAAAACATATAGGTCTCACAACCTATAATCTTTTACCAACGTTTGTTAAAACCACCTTGACGTCTATCATTAGCTGGTTTATCTTCTTTAAATTTAACCACTAATTGACGATTTTTAACAGTTGCATCATTTAAATTTTGCACACAATTAGCGGCATCTTCATTTGATGACATATCAACAAAACCAAAACCACGACTTCTACCAGTTTCACGATCCATAATAACTTTAGCCGATTCTACTGTACCATATTCAGCAAATATTTGCTTTAAATCATCATCATTAATACTAAAATCTAAACCAGCAACAAACAATGCTTTTTTCATAATTGAAACTCCAAAAAATTAATAACATAATAATAAAACAGAAACACAACAGGAGTAACAAAGATGATATTAAGACAAATAACTCTGAATATAATATAAATTTAGTAACTACAAGTAGCATCTAACTGCTTACGTAGCCATTATAACACAAATTTTAAAAGTTGTACTATTTTATTTTTACAATGCGTGCAACGCAATATCCATTTATTTAAGTTTTTAACATTGAATTATTTACAATAGCAACCCTCCCATTACGTAATAAAATACTATCTTGATGGTTTGGAACACTAATAACCTCTGCATCACCCTTTACTGATGATTTACCATCAGTTTTTTTAACAATAAT
>DAHXMX010000200.1 GCA_027371515.1 Neisseriaceae bacterium | reverse complement strand
GTTTTTACTAGATAGTTTTCCAAACGCTGCAAAATAAATTCATATATATCATTCTCAAGTTGTTTGCTATCTTTTTCTAATAAATCTTGAGCAAAAACCCCTATAACAGTTTCTAATAAATTTTTAATATTAAATGACTTTATTGTATTATGCGATTTAAGCAAGATGCGACATACCCCAAGTGCATTACGCCTTAAGGCAAAAGGATCTTTATCTCCAGTTGGAATTAAACCTATTCCCCAGATACCAACTAACACCTCTAACTTATCAGCTAATGCCACTATAGTTGCGATATCACCATCAGGCAGCACATCACCACTAAAACGCGGATAATAATGTTGTTCTATTGCATTAGCAACATTTTGACTATAGCCATTTGCAATTGCATAATAACGACCCATAATACCTTGTAATTCTGGAAACTCGCCAACCATTTCGGTGGTTAAATCAGCCTTAAGTAAATATGATGCATCTTGAGTTTCATTACTACTACCTAAATTATTAGCATAATAATCATCACCAATCAAACGAGTAATATTTTGTAACCGTAATACTCTATCGTACTGATTCCCTAATTTGTTATGATATGTTACATTTTTTAATTTATCTACAAAATTTTTGAATGGTAGCTTAAGATCAATATCATAAAAAAACTTAGCATCCTCAAGTCTCGCACTAATTACTTTTTGATTACCATAAATAATCATTTGTGGGTCTTTAGCTTTAATATTAGCGACAAATAAAAATTTATTGCTTAATTTATTGTTCTTGTCCAATAATGCAAAATATTTTTGATTTTTAGCCATAGATAAAATCAAACATTCTTGTGGGATTTGTAAAAACTTAGGATTAAACTCACCCTGTAAAACTACTGGATACTCCACAAGAGCCGTCACCTCTTCTAACAATCCATCCATATGATTTAGTGTTAAATTAAGTTTACTTGCTTGTTCAATTAATTGAGATTTAATGAATTCCTGCCGTTTATTGAAATCCACTATAACATAACCAAGACTATACATATCATCAGCATAAGAATTTGCATCATGTACTACAATTGGATCCTTAGACATAACTCTATGTCCAAAAGTTTGCTGACTAGGCGTTAAACCTAATATTTGCTTATCTTGACATATCACTTGATTATTTAGTAAAAGCACTAAATTATGAACAGGTCTTACAAAATAATAATCATTATCAGCCCAGCGCATATTTTTAGCTATAGGTAGCTGTTTAAGTGCCAATGTTATTGCATTAATAATCACATCTTCGATCTTACACCCTGCAATTATTGATTCATGATAAAAGTATCCGTCACTATCCATAATTAGCTCAAGATGAGAATCTACTCCTACACTTTTCATAAATCCTAAAAGAGCTTTAGTTGGTTCGTTATTTTGTAAAGCTGTTGCAATAGCCGGACCTTTGCGTCTATTTCGATAATTAGGCTCTAAAATATTAATCTGTCTAAAATAACAACCAAAGCGACGTGGACTAACGAAGTAATCTAATTTACTATCATCAGTAATAAAACTCACCAACTGTTCTTTTAAATTATTAAAAAATGCTTCACCAATATTTTCTTTTAACTTTATTGGTGGTAATTCTTCAGTTAAAAACTCAATAAACAAATCATTATTATCAGCCATATTATATAGACTCTTTAAACATCAATCAAACTACATGATTTTATCATATAGGACTATTGAAAACAAAATTTTCATATAACTCGGCAGCAATTCCCCAAATTAATAAATTTTGTTTTCAATAGTCCTATATGATAAAATCATGTAGTTTGATTGATGTTTAAAGAGTCTATA
>DAHXMX010000001.1 GCA_027371515.1 Neisseriaceae bacterium | reverse complement strand
AGATAAAACTGCGCTCCTAAGTAATATTGTACCAAATACTGTAGATAATGAAGCAATGCATTTCATGATGACTTGTATTGAAGGCTGGATGGTAGAACATAAATCTAGGCTTTTTGCTTTCCTCCCGGATTCGCAATTATCACCATTGGCTCGTACTACAACAAAATATAAACACTATCCCGATGAATTTATAATGGTACAAGCTCAAGATAATCTGAAGTTGATTGATTTGTCATTTGTACCTAAAAGCATACCTAAAATTCAAATAATTATGGGAGATTCACCTACATCAAAAGAATTAATGCTTAAAGAAATTACCCAACTTGGAAAGCTAATGCGACAAACATATTGGGGTAAAAATTACACTGATGATTTTATTAAATCAAGGGTGAAAGCTGCAGCCATAGTATTGGCTTTAAAAGACGGTGATGATTATATTGGCTTTGTTCGTTATCTTAGCAACGGTTCTATTGGATTTATATCTGATATGGTAGTTGATGAAAAATACCGCCAAAAAGGTTGTAGTGCTTTTCTATTCAAAGCCTTGGTGGAGCTACCTCTTTACACTGAGGCAAAGTATAATGTATTAACTTTACCGCTAGAAGGAGCGGGAAAAGATGCTGCACCAAAACTTTACTCTCGCTTTGGATTTAAACAAATTGTTAAACAAGAGGATTTGAGATTTCCATCTAAAGATGCATTTGTTTATATTTGGGATAAACCAAATATGACACCAAAACCTAAATTATAATTTTATTGCTGACAAATAGTTCCGAGACTATCAAGTACATTGCCAATAAAAATATTCAAATAAGCTACATTAGCCGGATAACCGTTTATAGCAAAAGAAACTGCATGATTAGTGTCAGGGTCAACAGCGTATGAAAATACGTAATAACCAGGTTCTACTCCAGTAAATTGATATAGAAATTGATGATTATTAGAAAGATATATTGCACTTACCCCTAAACCAAATACAGTGCTAGCAGTTGCAGTTGGCCCATTTACCTGTTGTCCATTCTGCAGTGAATACCAGGTCGTGAGTTGTTGAAATTCCTTATTGCTTAGTAATACTCCTGGAGTAAATAATCCATACACATATTTACTAATGTCTTGCGATGTTGAAAGAATATTGCCTGCCCCAAAGTCAAATGAGAGCGTTTTATTTGTCCAGTCTACTTCAGGTTGATGATTGAAACAATCGAAACATAAATTATTTACAACTAGATTTGGATTTACAGTCTGACTTGGTAAATTTCTTACAAAGAAAGTGTTTGTTAAGTTAAGTTTATTGGGGCCAGTGATGTATTTTGTGAGTGATGTTTCAAAAGGTTGCCCAGTAATCTGCTCTACTAATAAAGCTAGTAATATGTAGTCTGGGTTCGAATAACTCCATCCATTTCCTGATGGAAACAATAGATTCATTGTTGACAGTGGATTAAGAATTTGAGTAACCGGATCAATGTAACTATCAAATGCTGATATCGGTAATTGACCTAAAATACCGTCATCGTCCTGTAAACCACTTGTCATGTTTAACATTTGACGTACGGTGATATTACTCCATTCTGGATATTGTGGAAAATATTTACCTATTGTATCGTCTAAGCTTAATTTTCCTTCATCAGCTAGATTAAGGATAATTACTGATACAAAAGACTTGGTAATACTACCAATCCTAAAGAGCGCATTTAATGGCACTGGATTAGGATTATTTACACCCATAGTTCCAGCGGTAGCAGTGCCAGAAACTGTTGCATTGCAAGACATGGTGAGAGTCATTGCGGTAATTGGGTAATTCGATTTGCCCTCATTGCTCAAGAAAGTCTTAATATAATTTTGTGCGGCAGTTGTTAATTCTATTTCTTGTTGAGCTGGAGCCGCTCCAACACGATTATTGCAACTAATTATAGCTGTACACGACACTACAATGCATGCAGCTTTAAAAGATTTTAATCTCACAAAATACTCCTATATGATTCATCTCAACATTTATCAATGAATCAAATTAATCACGTTTTTGACTCCATCAATTTGGCGAATTCCTTCAATTGCTCCATTAATTTGTACTGGATCACCAGATTTTTTGCCAAGTAAATATACCACACCATTGCAGGTAACCACTTTGATGTTATTTGCATTTACACCTTTTTGCCCTATTAATCTTGTCTTGGCAACTGATGTTAGGTAGGTGTCATTTGAAATATCAGCAAGCGATTCATTTGTACCAATAGTCAAATAATTCCATACTTTTTTAACATTTTTGGTATTTTTTACTGCAAACATTGCTGCTTTTTTATCAGCAGCAGTTGGTACTTGCCCAGCAAGCAATACCTCATGACTATAACTTGCAACGGTGAAACTGCCATTTGGTACAGCACCTTTTAAATTAGAATTAACATCATGCTCTAGTGATTGATCGCTAATTACAGTTCCAGGCCCACGAGTATCAGCGACAGTCGCTGCAGTGGCTCCCCCGCCAACAACCAATGCTGCACAACCACAAAGGTAAAGCGATACAAACAAAACAATACCCACACTTAATAATTTAGTAACTTTCATCATACCTCCCACATAATTATTCTAAAAACGTTTCTAGTTTGCACCTGTTTTATGCATATTAACATCTATTGATGCTGGATATTCATTGGCAGTACCATTGGTGCCATCTAACACCCAACCAGCAATTCCCGCAGCTGGTATTATAGTTAAAGGTATATTCCAAAGATTAGTAGTATTGTAATAAGAAGCTATGCTAGTTGATCCAATATAAGTTTTATTTTGATTATAACAACTAATAGCAAGAGGTCTGCTATCGCGTCTGATAATTACGTCATCGCTGCCAGTTGCCATCCAATAACCTCTACCATTTTGAACTGAGCATTTCACTCCAGAAATAGATTGATTATCAACTTTTGGATTAATTTTAACAGCCTGAGTTTCTGTGCTAAACAAAGAGGCGCATCCAGTCATTAGAGTAGCTGCTACACCTATACTTATAAATTTTTTCATAACTCACCTCAAAAATATTGCAAATTAAAAAAAATAGTATCACCAAAGAACCATAATTATACCAGAAAATTAATTATCCTTGAATCCCCATGCAGGCCCAGTTGCTAGTGGCAATGATGGATCAATGATATTTGCTGGATTATTAGCAAACCTCGCATAAATAGTTTTGCCATAGAAAAATGTAAGACCGTATGATGTGAAACTATTTGCAGTTTGCACCTGACCTAATCCTGGTAAAATTGCTGGAATGGTTGCAAGACTGGAATAATCCACAATAGACATAGTGATAGGAAAATTCTCGGAACCATTATAGCTACTGATTGTTGAAGTCCAATTGGTTGGTGATGGATTAGGGCAGTATATGCCTGTAAATGCACCGGTACACTGAGTAATATTTGGAGAATAAAATTGAACTGATGGTGTGCCACTATCAAAAATTGCAGGAGTAGTGCTTGCGCCATTATTGGCAGAGAAGTAGCCTACCAATGGAACGTTATTGGCAAATAATACTGGATTAGCTTTTACAGTGTGGGCTGATTGAGGCGCCATATTATCTGCCTGAGTATTGATACCGAAAGTCAAGGTACCAGTGATTGGTGTGTTAGTTGCGGCACGAACTGCAGGAAGATTAAAGATCACTCCATTATTATCTGTTGCAAAAGTTGATACTACATTTCTTACCAATGGAGTTGTAATATTAATATTTGTACCAAGTGGATTGCAGTTATTGTTGATACATGAATATAATCCAGGATACATCAAGCTATTTGATGGATTAATCACACCAAGACCCATAATAGCCTTAGCTCCTCCAACTACATCATTTAATGTCACAACAGGAGATCCATTAGAGCAGCTTGCGGGTCCGGAATTCTGAAAGATTGTGATAGGGAAATTAGCGGCAACTTCACCTGCGATTCTGATATCAGCAGTTTGCATCGGACCAAAATTATAACCTGATCCATATTGTGCACAACGGTAAATTGGATTATTGGAATAATCAACTGATGGTAAGGCTAAATTTAATTGTGAGCCATCGATATTTAGTCCAACTGAGCCCGTATCTACTACAACATAATCTAATGTTTGGCAATTGTTAGTGCCAGGTTGACATATTTGTATTGAAATAAACGCTCGATTAGTAGCTTGTCCATTATAACCGGCATCAACAACAAGTGGCACAGTGTTGTTAGTTGGAGTTGATACGCTTCTGCCATTACTACAAGCAACTAAACTTATAAGTAGCAGATTTAACATAGGTCGTATTATTGTATTCATAATCTTAATTCCCTAAAATTACCACTTGGGTTTAGGATAAATTTTATCACGCAATTTCATAAACGGAGTCTCAATCAAAGAATACAATACCCATCCACATAATAATGATACAGAAATGGTACAAAGCATAGTGATTGGGTTAGATGCAGTAGCCAAATGGTATTTGATAAGTGTTGTGGCAGTCAAATGGTCTAATGGTTTCTGGATTAAATAAATCGCAAATGACCAAATAGCTAGCTTTTCAGCTCCTGGAATTCGAGTTTTATGTAATAGCGAGTTTGGGCTCAAGGCAGCAATAACTAATAACCCGAAACTTAATCCAAGCATTGGAAAACCAATAATAGTAGGTATTAATGAACACTGGGAATTAATGAACATATAAAATGTTATGCCGGTGCTTATGATACCAAATATTAAAAATAGATTTCCTTTACTGGTAATTTTATACCAAATATGACTATGAAAATCCCTTAAAAGAGCAATTGCGATCCCTGCTAATAGTTCATCTAATCTGCAAAATGTAAAGTAATAGATATGAGTATAATAACCTTTATAATTAAATGCATCTGGACTTGGTGATGTACCACAATATTTCAACCACAGATAACTTCTTAATGCTACGCCTCCAATCAAAGCAAATATGATTAAATACCAAGCTAATTTGATTGATTTTCTGTAATATACAAGCATTGCGATTATTGGTAGAGCTAAATAGAATTGTTCCTCTATGCACAAAGACCAAGCATGAGAAAATGCTACTCCAGTTCTTAATCCAAAATTCATTGTAAAAGTTAAAAACTTCCACAGTGGTAGTAAAATTGGTTTTTCGCGAAATCCACTAATACAAAAATATGCTGTTAATACCACTAAATAGTTTGGAAAAGTCCTAAATAAACGACGCATTATAAATATTTTGATTGAGAAGTTTCGTTTATGTGCAATATCAGCAAATATCTGGTGCCCTATAAGATATCCACTAAGCACAAAGAACAAATCAACACCGACCCATCCAATATCAAGAACTGCTTTATTGGTAACAAACGCAAAATGATAAACATATACCAAGATTATTGCGCTGGCTCTTAATGTATCTAATCCATGAATTCTGTTGTATTGTTGTTGCATGATGCAAAAACACATCCTTCCCTTCAGTACATATCTTCTTCTCTCTGAAACTACCAATTTGGTAGTTTGCATCTTTCACACTCATTTCATCCAACGTCTCAAAAAGATCATAAACTCAATCAATCTACTAACCATCTCTAATCTACCGAGAGCGGGTATTCTAACACCCTTCAATAGTGAATAAGTAATTGATATAACGCAGTTTTATTTCATTTATATATTATCTGGGGACGCATTGGGGACAATAGATATCCAAAGCATGCCAAAAATACAGGGGTATCCCTATTTTTTAGGCTCAACCCGCCAGAAAATTTATTTTACAACCAATAACCATCATCCCATTATTCACAGTACATTATCTTATTTATACACAAACTACCAAATTGGTAGTTTCACATGCAATAAGATTAGTACAGAAGCAGATGTTGCTATTCCCCATTCAATATAATCTCAACCTTACCTACAATAAAAAAGTTCATATCATCATCTTTCATGTCTTCAGAGCTAATCTTTTCCTCTGGATAAGCAGCATTGTCTGATCTAATAATAATCCCATCAAGTGAATTAAATAAGCGCTTCACTCTAATTAGACCATCAACATTAAAAGCATAGATTTTATTGTTATTGATTTCTTTTTTAGATGTATCAATAACAACATAGCCTCCATTATTAATCTTAGGCTCCATGCTATCACCTTCAACTCTTAAGCAGGCCAACTTACTTACATCTAATTTTTGTTGTTTAACTAATTGCATCGGTACTGATAATTCACCGATATGTTCTTCAGAAAATATATCATTCCCATCGCCTGCTGATAACACCGGTGAGTATATATTAACCATTGCATATCGTTGTTCTTCTAGGGCACTATTTTTGATATCCAAGCTACCGGGATTCAGATGTAATTTAGATTCAAGTTCCCGTGCAAGATTCTCAGTAAATTCACGTTTGATGCCTTTTATTACCTCATTCATATAAGAACTGCTTTTGCTAATAACCTTACAAAAGGAGTTCCAGCTACCGTATTTATCCTCCATGATTTTAGTGAGATTGTCTACTCGGATATCGTGATAAATGTTCTTATACATAAAACTTCACTTATTGAATAAATTTACTATTCACGAATAAGTGAATAGTGTTACAATATCGTTAGGCAGTTTTTGTTAGCAACTCTTTACACATATGATGTTGTAGTGTACTTGTCGCTCTCAAGGGACTATTATAGCACTATGACGCATTGTGTGAACCACTATTTAACTTATTTGTGAATAAAGTGCAAATATGAAAACAAGTTGTGTTATTCATCCAGACTCTGAACCCATGATAATCGTGCGTAAATGGCAATTAGATTTTTGTGATGGTAATAGACCTGCTGCTGCATTGTTATCATTTTTTGAATATTGGCACAATATCAAACTAGAACAATCCAAGAAGGCCAAGTTTCAAAATAATATTTCATGTGTAAATGGTGATGCAGGAATTCAAGATGAAAGCTTATACCAATTTCATACCACAGAAGAGCTAGAGGCTGGAGTATTGTTGTACTCAAAAGATGCTATCAATACTGGTCTCAAAGTTCTAGTTGATAAAAAAGTTATCTCAATTCACAAAAACCCTAATCCAAAATACTCATTTGATAAAACCAGATATTTTCTATTTGTGCCAGAAGTGGTAAATGCTTGGTTAATGAGCAATAGAATCAATCAAAACAAAACAATTAATGCTGGTTCTCACATCGTAAGCGGAAATCCGCTCACGATAGGCGGAAACCCGACCACCGTAGTAGGTAAATCCGCTCACCGTCATACGGAAAACCGCCGAGCAATAACAGAGATTACTACTAAGATTACTCCAGAGAGTATTAATAATAAAAGTGACCATTCAATTTTAGAAACAATATCAGAATTTGGAGGTAAACCTACATTCGTTAAAAACAATGAACCAGTATTTGATTATACTGATTTTGATGAACTACAAATTACTGCTGTTAACAATTGGTTTACTTATCGCAAGGAAGCTAAGAAAACCTACAAGACCAAATCTAGCTTAACTGCATTACGGAACAAAATGCTTGAATTAAAAGCCTCTGGCTTACTTATTGAGGCAATTAATCACAGTATTGCTATGGAATACACCGGATTATTTTCACCAAACAGTAATCGTTATGCTAATTCCGGTTCATCACCAAAGAAAACCTTTAATTGTGTACACGATTATACTGTTAATAAACCACTCAAACAGGTAGATACATTATAAGGAGTATAACAATGCAATTTAATTTTGAGGCTAGAGCCAAAGAACAACGATTATGCAATAAGCATGATGGATACACCAGTTTAATGTTTATGCGTCCTGATAGTACGGAGCATTGGACTGGTTGTCCCAAATGTCAGGATGAAATAGAGCAAGAAAAGCGGCAACATGAACGCATACAGGATGAAATTGAGTATAAAAAGCGCTTTATTACCAGATTGTTTAATCAAGCTGCTATTCCACCACGCTTTGTTGATAATAGTTTTGACAATTATAACATTGATACCACTGAACAACAAGTTGCTAAAAATACTATGATGGAATTTGCACAAAACATCAAAGATAATTTGAAATTTGGACGCAATGCAATTTTGGCTGGTAACCCTGGTAATGGTAAGACTCATTTATCTGTGGCTACTGGCAGAGTTGCAATCAATGAAGGTTATACAGTGCTGTTTACAACAGTTGCCAATATGATTGACAGAATAAATGAAGCTGGTTGGAACAAGGCCACAACAATTGATAATTATGCAATTCCTGATTTATTAATTCTTGATGAAGTAGCAAATCATTTTAATAGCGAAGAGCAAAAAAATCTATTTAAAGTGCTCAACTGTCGGTATGAACAAATTAAATCTACCATTATTCAAACTAACTTATCAATGGATGAGCTAAAAGCTGTGCTTGGAGATCGTATCATAGATCGGCTACGGCAGAATAATTGCGTTGTACTTTATTTTACCTGGGAAAGCTACAGAAAATGAATAATAACATTAATCCTAGCAATTATTTGTACACAATCGTTATGCAATATCCTATTTCAGTAAACCGCTATTATCGCACCTTCAGAAATATAACCATGATCTCCAAAGAAGGTAGATTGTTCAAGCAAAAAGTGAGGCAATCTTGTTTAGATGTTGCTCCATCCAATGACAATGTATTGCTTGATATTGTTATACATCCCAAGCAAAAGAAAGACGGTACAGCATTTAGCCAGATTATTGATTTGGACAATGGACTCAAGTGTATCTTGGATAGCTTAATTGGCATTGTGTATCACGATGATAAGCAAGTCAAGGGATTGCACGTTAATTATGGCGCCTCTATACCCAATGGTGCCACAACAGTTTTGGTTAGTAAATTTATTTAGGTGTAAATATTACAAATGCAGTGCTTAATCAATAAGATTCATCATGCCAATTGCTTTGATATATTGGCACAAATACCAAGCAATAGCATTGATTTAGTGCTGACCGATCCTCCATACCTTACAACCAAGTTGGAATATGATGTTGTGGCTGCAAAAACTCTTGACTTAAACAAATGGTGGCTAGAAGTTGTTCGCGTTGCTAAACCTTCTGCGCCAATACTAATCTTTGCTAGTGGTAAATTCACTTACAAGATGGTCAATATGGGCTGGCAATATTTTCGTTATGAATTAATCTGGGACAAAGTTAATAAAATCACTGGCACCTTAGATTCAAATGTACGACCACTCCTGAATCACGAATTTGTGTTGTATTTTAGCAAAAGTTTTGTGCGCAGTAGCAATAAGAGCAATTTAGCACCTAATGTATATAACCATGAGGTACTAGTCTCAAAAACTGATATCAAGAAAAACCGTGGTCTAACGCTTTATGGCAAACAAAATGGCTTTGAATATAAGAAGCTCAATGATAAAAAATATCCCAAAAGCATTTTGCGTTACAACAAGCCAAATATCAAATGGGCACATCCATCAGAAAAACCATTCGGATTAATTGAGCGCTTAATTTGCCTATATTCGCATCCAAACAGCATTGTGCTAGACACATTCTCAGGTAGTGGTGTGGTTGCTCATGCTTGCATTTTAAACGACAGAAACTTTATTGCTACTGAATTGGACGCAAAGTTTCATGTAGCATCAGTTGAGAGGATCAATAGTTGTATTTTTGCAAGTCAGGTCATTGCATTATGAAGCATCAAACTATTTATCAAGAGCTGGGGATTAGTTACAAATACTACACAAAACTACGTAATAAATATAGATTTTTTGCCTATATCACCGATTTATTGACACTGGACTGCATTCTAAATCTTGAGACAAAGTTAGTTGATAGATTACTTGATGATTTACAGAAAATATTGTTGCATAAATCGGTACTGCATGGTCTCGATATGGCTTTATTTGGTTACTTAAATTGTTTTAAAGTTGATAATTTGCAGCACATCCAAAATTTAACCAAGGCAATCAATCGCTACCAATCGCATAAATGGCAATATCCAAATACTGGAGAGATAGATAATGTCACTTTATAATCAAATCCAAAGCATTTATCAAATTGGCAACATGTTGGTACATAATGGCAGAAATATTTTACTTGACGGTAAAACTGCTTATGAAGTTTTGCAAGCATATTTAACTGAACGAGAATTAGAACTGCTTAATCAGCATATCAGTGATTATTTTGCTGGTGATGTACCCGAATATAATAAACATTTATTAACTACTGGGCAAGATAAATTATCGGGCTATAATTTTGCAATAGTCGCTAAAGAACACGGCTTGGATATTTACGTCAAAACCAATCAAAATACCAATGAGCTGAAGTATCTAACATCTACCATTGAAGAGCGTCACCTTCACAAGCTCTACAACTACATGCTTTATGTTACCAACAATCAGAACATTGCTCACATGCCAGAGAAGATTGCCAAAAAGCATCTGCAGGATTTAAT
This sequence comes from Neisseriaceae bacterium, assembly GCA_027371515.1. Taxonomy (GTDB): domain Bacteria; phylum Pseudomonadota; class Gammaproteobacteria; order Burkholderiales; family UBA11063; genus Aquella. The sequence continues at coordinate 25,626 of DAHXMX010000001.1, read as the reverse complement.
TAGAAGCAAGAGCTTCCATATCAACGTACCAAACATTGTAGCAATTAGTAACTCCACCTATGAATATTGTTTTAGCTATATTCCATTAGAACAAATCCGCGAACTTAACAAAAATAACCAAACGCCTGCATGGGACAATTTTTTACTGCAATTTAATCTTGAAATGGAACGTGAACTATTTATGGCATTTGTTTACAGTATATTTAAGGCTGATAACTTTGGACGGCAAATACTTTGGCTACAAGGTGCTGGACTAAGTGGTAAATCAACTGTAGTCAATGTTATTGCTGACGAATTAAAACGTTATGGTGAACATTTGGTGCGCACAATAGCAGGCAAGTTTAGTTTTGATAAATACGGTTTTGATGGTCTAGACCAAGCCAGGTTATCTATTGTGTCTGACACCAAAGAGCGCGCATTATTATCACGTCCTGAAATATTGCAAATTACTGGCAATGACTACATTCATATGCAGGGAAAATTCAAGCAAGCTAAAACTATCAAAATATTCAACAAAGTAATTGCAGTTAGTAATGTTTCACCATTTGTCAGTATTAACAAACTACATGAGACTAGTCGAATGCTGTATTTGCGCCTAGATACTGAATTATGCAAACAACGCTTCAATCATTGGTACAAAAATGGCAAAGGTGATTGGAAATCTCAATTACACCAAGAATTCGATAAGTTTTTAGCTAATTGTGCTGATTATTATTACAAATACCTTGCTGCAGATGGCAGCTTTGATATTCCAGAGATTCTATGGGATAAACTAGAAGAAAACAGTACCAGCAGCTATCACAATGTAGTTAAAACTTTTGTTGATAACTGCTTACAACAAGTCGATGGCAAAAAAATATCTCTCAAATCTGCCCAAGAAAAGTTAAAAAAGTTCACAGGTGTAAAAAGCATCACCACAGTTTTAGCTATGGAGCTTTACCAAGCACTGGAAGCAGCAAGTTATCGTATTGAAACTTTGCAAAATAAATCAGTAAAAATCATGGCAATCATGAACTGTCAATTTAAAAATGAACATCTAACTTTTGAAGCATTGCAAAAACAATTACTAGACAAGGAGGGATAAGCAATGTCAACACAAACATTGGAGCTACAGCCAGTTGAGAGCAACCAAAATATTGAAAATAAATATCATGATGAATTATTGGCATTTTTTAATAGCGGCATTTTCTTATTCGATAACCAACTCAGCACTGATAATCACAATAGCAATCCCATAAAACTACAAAATGCATTAACTGAATACTACTCAAATGACAAGCTCAAGAAAATCACCAAACGTTTATTTGACAGAATAAATAGCTATCATGAAGCTGAATTTGATTCTCAAATTGCTAGCAATACAGACAAAAACATCGCTAATATTGAAAATAGCCAATCATATCAATATTACATCGAACAGGTGCAGTTTATGAACTACACAGTACTCAAAAATTTACGTGATGATTTTATCTATGGGATTATGTTGTCACTACTCATGCAAGAACTATTTAATACTCCAAAACAAGTAGAAAACCAAATTATTAGCGATGCAGTAAATAAAATCAATGAGCGAATTGAGATTATATCTAGTGACCAAGTAATTAAAATTACCCAAGGACTCACAATAGCTAAATGTAAGGCGTTGGGGTTAAATCAATATAAATGGCAAACAATGGAAGATGATCGAGTACGTCCTACACATGAGGCTAATAATCAAAAGATATTTGATTGGGACAATCCGCCAGAAAAGACCGGTCACCCAGGCACTGAGATTAATTGTCGGTGTAAATCAGTAATAATTGTTGATAAAACTATGGCTAATTTACTTGATCTCATGTAATTAAGCCAGAACTACACTTAGAAACTGAAGTAAGAGAACGACTTATCTATAATGGCAGTATGATGAAAAATTTAGAAAAGCCCAACATGTTTGCTAAAAAAGCAAAGAGTAATTATGCAATTAACACTCAATTCAATCCAGATTATTGCAGACAATTAATTGCTCATTGTGAGAGCGGACATTCACTTGAAACATTTGCTGGAGTTTACAACATTAGCCCCGACAAAATAGTTCAGTGGGCAATGGAGTACCCGTCATTTAAAGATGCTGCAAAGATTGCACTAACAAAACAAATGTATTACTGGGAATGTCAACTGTTAGAAGGCATGCGTTCTGGTGAAAAATCACAAATAGAATGTGCCAAATTAATGATAACCAGCTTTAGAAATGTCACTGAAAATAAGATACGCGAAAGCTTATACGATGATTACAAAGAACAAAAATATGAAAAACTCCGTACCACTGAAACTGATTTAGCCAAGGAACTGCAAGCTAGATTAGATAAATTGGAGGATAAACAATGAATGCACCAGATAGAGATACTCAATTAGCCAGAAGGATATATCGGTTACCAACTGTGTATAAAACTGTTATTTTGCAGTTGCTATCTAAGTGCGAAGATTTACGCACCAAAGATTGTATTGATCGTCATATACAGAATGCTACTGGTATCATTGGCGCCTGTAATGCGGATGACGGCTATCAAAAATTGCCCAAAGTAAAAACCAAGTATTATTTTCTTGAAAAACAATCTGATAGCAGATTAACCATTGAGCAAATGGCACGTAAATTCAATAAATCCACCAAAACAATTTATTACTGGGTATACACCAAATACCAATTTTTACTTAACAATTACGAGGTAATCAGAGAATGAATGCAACACAATTAGATTCACCAATACTTGGCACTCCACTACTTTACCAAATAAATAAGGATACTGTTGGTAATCCAGTATCATTCCAAAACCAAATATCACATACATTAGCAGTGCAAGCTGTCAGTTTTGGCGGTGGCACTGTTACTGTTGAATGGTCAATTGATGCGATTACTTGGAGCCCATTACTTGATATTAACAATAATCCAGCAGTATTTACGCAAAATGCTCTAAATGTTGGGTTAACTTTTAACAGTATCTATTTGCGAGCAAGTTTGTCTGGTAGTACCAATGCGCAAAATGTTACTGTAACAGTTGGCTAATCATGAATGCCAACAATATAAACGATATTCCAGTATATTTATTGCTTGAAGATGGCGGGCAAATTGCTCTTGAAAGCAATACTGGCTATATTTTGCTAGAGCAACAAAATACCAATACTACCTGGTATGGCGTCTTGAGTAATCCATTGTCTAACCCAATATTACCAATAATTTTAACCACATTGCTGTAATTCATATATGCATCAAATAAAACTTATACTCGATAAAATCCAGCAAGGCATAGCCACAAGTGGTGAAGTAGAGATTGCTAATAATTGGCTGTTGCTGCAAAAAATCAATAATTTTGCCAACTTTTGCAAATTCATGATACCAGAATTTGATTGGCAATGGTATCACGATGTTATTATGAATAAAGTTCAGCAATTCATTGATGCTGGACGTGGGAACTTGATTATACAGCTCCCGCCGCAGCACGGCAAAACACTGATTGCAGGTGTACTGCTTACAAGTTATATATTTGGACGATTTCCTGAGAAGCGTTTGGTCTATGCAACTTACAATGAAGAGCGTGCCAAAGATGTTGTGCAAAATGAAATATTGCCACTGATAATGTCTGAACAATATGCACAAGTGTTTCCAGAAAGTAAAATCAAATGGAATGTTGATGAAGAGTTAGATAGTAAAACTAAAAAGAAAAAAGAAGCTACAGCCCTTGGATTTAGTAATGTTAACTCTAATCGTGGTGGATTCAAAGCAGCAGGTCGTAGAACAATGCTTACTGGGAAACCAGCACATCTACTAATTATCGATGATTATTTCAAAGATGATTCAGAAGCATTTAGCCCTAAAATCCGTAATCAAGTTTGGAATTGGTATGCAACAACCGCCAGAATGCGCCAACAAACAAATACCATCAAAGTTGTATTTGCAACTCGTTGGCATAGTGATGATTTAATTGGCAGGATTCTCAGGGAAAGTGAAATCAATAAATTTGATGCAGATTACATCAAATGGGAATTATTAAGCTTTCCAGCGCTGAAAGAAGCGCATCATATCAACTACCATTATGATTCACGCCAAGTTGGTGAATATTTGGATGTCAATAAAAAACACCTGTATGCTGAATTCAAGACTGATATCCGTGCTTGGAGAGCACTATGTCAACAAGAGCCACTGGATGAAAAAGGTTTAATATTCCAAAGGGATTATTTTCATCAATATGAACAATTGCCAGAAATACAACAAGTCTATATTTCAATTGATACCAATTTCAATAAAAGCGCCAAACATGGTGATGATTGTGGTATCACTTTATGGGGAACTAATAATCACCGCTATTATCTACTAGACTTTTTTAATGAAAAGTACAATTTTATTGAACTAAAAAACAAAATAGCTGATCTGATTAAAATATACCCAAATTACACCGCAATACTTGTGGAACTCAAAGCAAATGGTGCAGCATTAGTTGATGAACTAAACCAGTATTTGCCTAGAGTTTATGGAATTGATCCAGAAAACAAAAGCAAATTACAGCGTGCTCAGTACGTACTGGATGAATTTGTAAATAACCGAGTATTTGTACCAACCAAACAATTACAGCCACGCATTGATTTTTACATTGAGCAGCTGTGCCAATTCACTGGACAAAAGGATGGTATTGATGATTTAGTGGACAGTACTACTATGTTTTTGGGTTATGTGAAGCATACAATTATTCACATTCCAAGTCTTGAGAGTCTGAATAAATTAGCAATACCAAATATAGCAAGTCGATTGTATGGCAGACCACGCATTGCTGAATTAGGATTTAAGAAGAATAGTTTTGCTTTTAATAAGGTGCAACGATGGTAGCGAAAAACAAAAACAAGAATCAAGCAAGATCAGCTCCTAAAAATAAACAAAGTACACCACAAAAGCCACCACTGAAAGTTGATGATATTAGGAAATTCGCCACTAAACCACGCATGCCAGGCTCACTCAATAGTATCAATCAAACATTGCAAAATTTCCAAAATATTATCTTTGATATTATGCCTGACTTAAGCAGCAAACAAAAAGAAGCATTAGCCACTGCAATACCCTACATGTACAATGTGGTCGGTGATTTTGTGACTAATCCATCATCTGTCAGTATTAGTACATTTCAGCGTATGGCATATACCGATCCAATTATTGCTAATGCATTGGAGATCAATAGTTCACTAGTTGCGAGAAGTATCGGTGAATATTACCATGATAATGAAAAAATCCAAGATTTAGTACGTTATAACCTAAAACATCTTCAAGGTAGTTTGCAGGGTTTAATCAAAGAAATGCTAACCTCAATGTGGGCAGGATACTTTATTGGCGAGAAAGTAGTTGATAAAGAAGAGCTAAAGCGAAGTGGTAGATACTTAATAAAACAAATTACCCCAATGCCACCAATCACAACAATATTTGCTGTAGATGAACAAGGTAATGTTAAAGAGCGCAATGGCGTATTTCAATATATTATCAACTCATACACTCCAGGTTATCAAAATATGACCATGCAAGGCTCATTTGTTGGTAATTTTAACAACACTGGTATCGTTGGCCATAATGAACTAATTGGTATTGATCCATTAGCTGCACTTGGCGATATGGATTATCCAGCACGTCAACCATATGTGCAATTATTTGGTCTAATTGAAATACCACGAGACAAGTGTGTTCATTTTGTAAATCGTAGTATCGATAATTTCAATAACCCATATGGTAGAAGTTTGCTACGTCGAATTTACAATATCTATTTACTTAAATATGGCATTCAACAATTCATGGCACTAGCTTTGCAATTTCGTGCTTTCCCACAAATGGTAATTTATACCGATGGACAGCAGCAAATTCAAGATGATAATGGCAATGTGACCACTAATTATGATGTTGGTTTGAGAGTTGCTGAACAACGCGAAGGTACTGGTACATTTGTATTGCCTGGCATGAAAGGCACCTCATTTGATGTGCAAGCAGTTGATGTCACAGGAGAATTACAGGTATTTATTCAAATATTACAATTCTATGACCAAGAAATCTACAAAGGATTAGGCATTCCGCCCAGCATGTTTGATAGTGGCGGTGGTTCATATGCCATGGGTTATATGCATGACAGCTTACACAGCAAGGTTCTTGGTGGCACAATTGATGAAGTAACCAGTTGTATCCTCAATCAATTGGTTGCTGATATTATTGACAAAAACTTCAAACCAACAGAGTATAATAATTTTGGTGCATTTAAGGAGCGTACACTTACACTTGATGATAAGCTCAAATATGCCAAGTTATTTGAAACAGCAAGGAATAGTGGTATTTGTAGCACGCAAATTATGGATGATTTAAACCGCATGCGTGAAATATTGGATTTTAGCTATACTGACAAACCAATCCCTCAGGATGTTAATGAAAGTATAAAATCAACAAACGCTAGAGATATCAAACAAACAACTGAAACACCTTATGCTAATTGGGATTAGGTTTGCTACCATTAATCATCAATTTTGCATCATCAAAATGTTTTTGAGCAGTAAATATTGCATTCTCCAATGAAGCATGGGTTGAACTTTGCTTATTGTTGGTTGATGAATAGTTATCAGTCAATACTAACTCAAATTGTTTAGTGTTTTTTATAAAGTGAATCTGGTACGCCCATTGTTTTGTAGGACTTGCATGTAATGCATTTGCATTATTATGCCATGCTAAAAGAGTATGATAAGAAGCCATAGAAACCTATAAATAGTTAAATTGGTTAATTCCTTTATTTTTATATGGACGATATTTTACTATAGTCTATTACAAATCATAAAAATAACTAGAATCACCATTAGAAACAAATCAAGTACCAAATTACCTATAAACTTGCTTCTTATATGGAGCAATTATCGATGTCAACACAAAACAGTACCAGCAAATCCAGCAAATACTTATTTAGTAGTACTGGTGAAGTACAAACTTATCATGAACAAGATGAGTCCTTGATAGCCACAGCCATGCTATGCAAAGTTGGCACATTCACTGATGCCAATGGCACCAATGTAGTTCTCAATAAAGAACAATTACAAAATCTGGTTGCCACATATAACAAAGAAGTTGAAGCTGAATACAACAAAATCCGTACCAATAAGAAAGATCCAATTGGTCGCATCTTTCTTGAGAAACTCCTATGCAAAAAGACTCCAGAATTCTCTATCGATGAAGTAACACTTGCTCCAGTCACAACTGAACACACATTGCACAATAGTTTTGTAGTTGGCAGAGTGCTTGGTCGTCTTGAATTCAAGGATATCTCTGACACTTATGGCGAAATCTGGGGCAAATTATTTGTGACTACAAAAGAGTATGTGGATAAAGTTAAAGGTGGGATTCTTAATCAAATCAGCATGGCATTTTATCCTGACACCAATAAACTCGAGGAAATTAGCTTTACTGTATATGGTGCTATTGATGGTGCACAAATAATTAAGATGTCACAAAATGGGATTGCACCAGATAAAACTATGCTCGCTAAAACCATTGGTGAATTAAGCAAAAAATTATCTGCTGTGAATAATGAGATCAATGGCATCAACATTCAATTATCAGCAATTAGAAATAAAAGAACTGTGGAACGTTCTGTTCTGGGCTTGGTACAGTTCGGTAAGATTTACCCAAGGGATCGAGATTTATTAGTAACCAATTTGCTAAATATGAGCTCAGACAATGATCGCAATATTTTACTTAGCACAATCAAATTATTACCCAATGCAATTGATATGCGAGTATACAACAAAAATAAACAAGCATTTAAGATGGAGGAATTAGTGATGTCCAAAGACAAAACTGTATTAGTGCAAACTGCCGAAGAAATATCAAGTGCGGTGCAGGAAAATCTAAAATTATCAAAGGGCAATAATACTCAAGAATCTGCGCAATTGCCAGCAGACAATGGTATTCAATTATCAGAGCAGCATAATGAGACAAGTGATAACACACCTCATTTCACCCGTGAACATGCATCATTACTATGTGACATGCTTAAAAATGGTAAGAATGATGATGCAATTGGTTATCTCAGGAAATTCACTGATGAAGCTGTAGCAGCTGAAGAAATACAACAAACCGCTTTGAGTGAATCGTCTGAAAAAGCTAACTCTACTGCAACTGAAGAAAAACACCTCGAAGATGAAAAAGCCAAAAAAGAAGATTTAAAACTCAGTGTACTATCACAAATCTCAAAACTAACCGATATTCTACAAAAGTTACCATAAGGAGGCAGCAATGATACCAGCACCGCAAAATAAGGTTCAGCAACAGCAAACCTATAGTAATTTATGGGCAACTGATCCATCATTAGCCTATTTTATTGATGTGGAATTGGCGCCAAGTACAAATACCGATGGTTACAAACCAGGTTGTATTCTAGCGCAATATACTTCTGGTCAATACCAAGGTCAATGTGTTAATTATGACCCAAATGGTACTAGTGGACAAAACATAGCTTTAACAATCCTCACTGACCAATACCTAACTCCTGATGTACAAAAGCTTGGTACTCAAGGTCAATCACTAGTACAAACAGTAATGGGTGGTGCAACTTTCTATCAAAACCAGATTTACTTCAGCAAACAAGGTGGCACTGACAACATTGCACCAGCAATTGCGCAAATTGGTGGCAAGATTGTCTTTGATAGAGTTGGTTTATATGCAATTGGTACATAAACTGGTACAAATAATATCATATTAGTTTTATGGAGCACAAAATGACAGTAGATCAAAAACTATTAACTACGGCACAAAAGATTGCCGATAAAGTTCGCTCACAAGTTGGAATTGTCGACATTGGACAATTGCTTGAGTTTGGCAGGGCTGAAATCAAGAAAACCGGTAGCTTAACTAAAAAAGTACAGTTTTCAACAGACAGCACTATTAGTGTTGGTCAGTATGGGGTTGTAATCGATAATATTCGCAGAGATTATGGTTCAACCGAGGATTCCACTTTTAGCTTGGATGAATACTTTCCAGAGCGATTTAGCAATATGCCATATATTGTTAACTCAATCTTGGAAGGCAATACTGGGCTATTACCAGCAAGAGCTTTGGGTCAACCAATTCCTCAAGTTAAAAAACTGAACATTAAGTCCACTACATTCAGCGCTGCAGGTTACGCTGGCAGCATGTCATTTGGTGAACTAGATATGTTCTTGCGTAATTTAAGCTCACAAGATATATCTGAGAATGGTTTGGATACTTATTTAATTTACAATGAATTAAGATTATTAACTCAGCTTTATTCACGCAAAAAGTTGTTGACAGCCCAAGCAGCAACACTTGGCCAAATTGAATATGAGGCTGATGGTCAGTTTGATTTCCAAGCTAATTATGGCATACCACTTGAAAATATTGTGCATCCAATATCTGGCAATTGGTTAAATCCAAATAATACAATTAATCAAAATGCTATGCCGTTTCAGGATTTATCCTATATTTTAGATCGATATCCACCATTTTATAAATTCAGAAGTAGCTATATGCGTGGTGGCAAATTAATCATGAATCCAACCACTGCTGATGGATTTCTCAATAATATCAACAACAACGAATGGGCAAGAAACATCTTTGGTAACGCCGCGATATTCAAACGTGCCACTATGGATATGTGGTTGCAACATATGTATCCATCAGGTAATCTGCAAGCAGTTATTGAAGATGACATGTACATTGATGACTTAGGCGTAAGTAGATACACCATTCCTGATGGTCGCATATTAATTGGCTTTGATACAGCTTCACATGGTGGTTCACTTGGCGAATTTGTATTTATCCCAGCCGCACAAAAAGGCGGCTTACTCAATGCACAACCTGGAGTATATACATTGCTTGAGGATTGTTCAGTACCAGGTTCTCGTGGTGGAGTTGGCAATCCATTTGTCAATATTATTGCTGGGTTCAATGGTTTACCACGCATTGCCAACCCAAACAATATATTAATCATAGATGTTTTAGCAACTAATGACTCAATAAATACTAACGACTTAACCAGCAAATCAAATAATATATTATCAAACAAGGAGCAAACAAATGACAGAGAATCTACAAGCAAAGAATCCTCAGAACAACCAAAACTCAAAGGTGCGCGTACGTCTTAATATGACAAGCGCAATACCAAGTAAATGTTTAACTACTGATCCAGTAATTCACCAAGCTGATGAAATTGTAGAAATAGAAACTGAATTAGCTCAAAAATGGACAAATGAACAATATCGTAGATACTCAACTAAAATGTGTGAGCGTAAAGGTGGTGATTTCTTAAAGCCAGAATACATAACACGCGCAAGCTATTTATAAGACATCATAGGGTTAACCATGTCAGCTAATTATCTACAACCACGCTATCTAACCATTGATGATGTGAAACCATATCTTGAAGGCAAGGTGACTTTTGCAACTGGTGTTAATCAAGGATTACCTGATGATTTATTCGGTGAATTAATTGCTTTTGGTGAAAGCGCACTAGAGCATGATTTCTCGCCATATTTTAAGATTCCATTGCAAACAACCGATGGCGGCAGTTGGTTGGAATTGCCTGCAAATACTATAGCTATTCTTAAAAAGTGCTTGATTAATCGTGCTTGTTTGCAAACATTACGTCAAGCATTTGGCAGCAATACTAATGTTAGAGGCGATACTTACGAAACCAATTATGAAGTTGAATATTCTGCACTAAAAGGCACTCTATTTCAACAAAAACCTAATGGAGTATTTTTATTCCCTCCAGCTGCAGGATTAGCCTTGGCAAATAATGGTATCAATTACAACAACGTATTGCCTGGAGGCAAAAATGTACCTCTTGGTGGCACAAGCACTACAAACGCATTGAATTATGCAAATACTAGACTCAATAATCCTGGTCGCTCTTTCTGGTATTACTATGTCAATAAATAATACCAATGCAAAAGCAGCAATCAAACAAGCTGTTATTGATGCTGTAACAGATAACAAAGACAATATTATCAGCCAGATTGTTGCACAAAAACGTACTATGTTTGATGAGAATTCACATACGTGGTCGCCATTATTGCCACAGACAATAGCACGCAAAAAGCGAGAAAAGGATTTATTTCGATCACCAGAAAGCATCAATATTCGTAAGGGTGAGTTATTCAAAGCATTCACTAGTGCCAATAATTATCAAACTATAAAAAGTAACACACAAATAGTTTTTGATATTGAGTTAAATAGCTTTGAGCAAACCAAGGTTGGCACTGTGGCTACACATGGGCGTGACGTGATTGATTTGACCCAGAATGAATTGAATCAAATAACTAATGATTTGGCGGCTGTAATCTCTGACACTTTAAGGCAAAAATATGAGTGACCGCATTGATGAGGCCACATATAGCCTATATTGCAACCTACCTTCGCAATTATTGGTGCAATCTGTAGTCAATTATTTTAATAGTCCACTCTCAGGCAAATTCGGACAACTGTTTGGCGGCAATGTGTTTCCATATAGGCGTGATGATACTGAGGAACGAATACTACCATCATTAAATGTGTACTCATTGGGTTATGAAACCACAGGCGATTTAGCTTATTTAGTGGGCAATTTGCACCTAGAGTTTAATTTGCCAGTAAAGCTAATACGCAATCGACAAACCGAAGCTGGTATTGTAATTGGTGAGAGTTTATTTTTATTGACTCGCAATCCACAGTGGCTGTCAACGATTATGCTCACAGTGCCTGCACTCAAGGAACTAGGTACAAAGATTACCACAAATTATGAATCACTCTATCCACGTGATAAAGATAGTCTAATGTTTTTAGTGACCATGAATTATAAAGTGGATATTGCTTGCTACTTTGATTATCTGAATGACAATGGACTTGATGTATCTGATCCATGCAAAGTAGCTGATATTGTTAAGGTATATGACTTGAATATTCCACTAAAGCCGTAACATTTAAAAAGAGCACACTCATACAGAATAAAGCATCTGCGCTCTTGCATAGTCAATTGGCTTATTTTGTGGCATTTCTAAAAAATATTCCAGTTGCCATTCTTGAGTCTTCTTAGCTTGCTTATTGACAGCAACATCCCAAGGTGGATATACACGAATAGCTCTTTTACCACCATTGTTATTGCTTGAGATTACGTCATGTTTATGTAGGACAGATTGAGAGAATATAAACTGACCAAGATTATCGCCTTTACGTGTTACCACAATAAAAAGATCAATTTCATCTGCTAAGTCATATGGCTGAATTGATTTATTTTCCACTCTCTTCCATAGTGTTACGAATTGCCCAATTTTTGTAGGAGTAATTTTAGCCACCCGAAATCTTACATTAGCAGAATTTAATTTAAAAATGTAAGCGCCATATTCAGCACTTTCACTTTCTGGGATTGGTGTTGAGCATTTGAATTCGCATGGAGTGTATATTAAATTTCTTGATGCAATAAGTTCTGGATGAATTGAGCCAGAATCTGTCCAACATTCATCAATAGCATTTTCAGTCGGGTTATTCATTGCATCTTGTTCCTAAAGAAGTTAACTAAAACATAACATTTAGCCATTATTTTATCATTTCAATTAATTAGAAATACAGGAAACTAAGCAAGCTCAATTCTGGGCTTATTAATATCCATGTAAATGGTTTAAAAGATTTAAGGAATTTAAGGAGCTTGTTCATGCCAATAATCAACAAAGTACCCAACAAGAAAATTAACATCAACCTACAAGGCGCAATTGGTATACCTAATACCGATGCCAATATCCTACTAATTGGCCATAGAAACGGTGTAATCAATGGTACGGCACCCAGCTATTACCAATTAACACCCAAATCTAACTATCCATTATTAACAGCATATCAGTCCTACGATCTACCAAGTTTCAGTAGTGGTGATGCTGCTATTAGCTATATGCAATCATTAGGCTTTACCGCAAATTATGGATTATCCAATAGCCTAACGTTTCCGGCACCAACTCAGGTAATTATCCCGCCTACAAATGAGCCAATACTCAAAGCCAAATACAAGAAATTATCCTCACAAAATGATTCAACCGCAACCACTTTGCAATGGGATGCTGCACCAATTGGCTTTAATTTGTTAGTAGGTAGTAGTAAAGTAATTACTATTGCTCAAATTAATGGTGCTAATACTGCAACTGCTACTGTGCAAACTGCAACTACTAACCCTTGTCAGCTAGTTTTATCCAATGTACAAGGTACATTCACTACAACTGCACAAATCAATATCAGCTATATCGATGACAGTATAAATATTCCAGACCCAGCTCGTACCGATGAAATCTGTTTGATGGTGTATAACGCAGTCAATAGCATCAATACTAACTTCCCACAAACCGTTAATACCATAACACCAACAGTCAGTATTAGCTTTTTAAATCCAATGGACACAGGATTTAATCCAAATAGTGCACCAATCCAATATCTGAATAGTGATGACAGCAATGCAACTATAAGTGCAGTACAAACTTTACCCAATGGCAATACTGGTATTTATTTTGCAACCCAACCAGCTAATTTTGGAGTAACTCCAGTTACCGCACTTGGCAATACATTAATCAACAAAGATGCTACTGATTTTGGCACATTGGTACAAATATTGCCTGGTATTACATCAAGTGGCGTAGGTATTGAATTACAAAATATTACTGGCAGCTTTGCAATTGGAGACAGTGTCAATATTACATTAGATGCTACCAAAGATGTATTTAGCTTATTAACCACAGCAAAACAATACCCAGTTAGCCCATACGCAGTGAATACCCAAGCAGATATAAGTAGTCCCACATCCAAATTTGTGCCATTTTTTAACTATTTAGCTAAAGCCAATGCACCTACTTCAGTTAATAATGGCTCTTTCTTTGCAATTGGGGTGGTATCCAATATCTCTATACCAAAACAGCAGGCAAATACCTTACCAGTATTTGACCCATCTACTTTTGGAGCTGAGTATATAACTGGTGCTTATTATCCATATATTGCAAAGCTTGGTGATTATCCACTGAGTGCTGCAATGGTATCTAGTAGTTACGCAGGGATTATTGCTTGTAATGATATTCCATTTAACCCAGTCAATAATGTACTCCTGCAATTACCAGTTGCGGCAGATTTGACCACAGTGCTCAATGATCTCAGCTCAATTACTATGGCAATAAATTTGGGTTGGACGCCAATTGGAGTAAATGCCAAATTACAAGCCTATATTGTACGAGCCGTCACTGGATTGCTGTATTTACCAGGCACAGAAGTTCCAGATACTGAGTATTTTCCAGTATCTGATTGGCAAATAATTGGCTTATGGAAAAAATCTGTATTTCAAGCATTGAGTCAAGCGGCATTTACCAATAAACGTAAATCAATCCAATTGAAAGATAACATCATCAATGCATTACAACCATTAGCTCTTACTTTTGAAACCCAAGGTATGTTTTACAATATGGCGAAGCTGGTCGGAGAGTTCCAAATATTCGATGACATACAAGACCCAGCAAAATATGATGTGACTACTCCAGTTTGTGTAACTCCGGAATTTAATGCAATTGAAGTAACAGTAAATGTAGTGAGCTATTTATCTCAAACAACAACTACAGCTTAAGTAAAATAAATTACAAGGAGCAAATGATATGGCAGGATTTTATGCAGAACGTGGCTTTATAACTCTAAATGGTGTGCCATTTACCGACCAAGGTAACATAAAAAGCATAACAGTTAATATTAATGAGAATTTGAGTGATGTGCCTGGTATGACTACTGACCATTCAACCCCAGGATTTACTCGAGGCAATACCACAGTCAGTGCAGTAGTTGACATATTTATCCCCAATCAAGGTAATACCATACCCAATTTCTCAGCCCTTGATTATGAGAGCAACAGCTTTGCTTTGGTAGTGGTTGCTAGCTCTAATGCCTATAATGGCAAATATGCTGGTAAAACCTATATCCTAAATAACATTGCTTATGATGGTGGTTCTGCAGGCTTTGCAGGCGTTGGGCAAGTTGGTACAACTACAGTGAACTTTAAAGCACAAACTTATCAAGAGGTGAATTAATTATGACCAATATGCAAAAAATACATACTCCAAACGATGCTGATACCAATAAGGCAGATTCAATTATTAAAGCCATGAAAGTAGCTCATGATCCACGTGATGACAATAAGTTACCTGAGCAAAAGTTTAGCGAACTGGAAGCTCAATATGATTTATTGCGACAAATGCGCAGTGGCATACATTCCAAATTTATTATTGAGCATGATAGCAAAGAATTCCCGATGCGTTTAATTTCTGAAGATGAACAACAAGAATGTTTTTTAAAAGCTTTGGCTGAGTTTTACAAATTACCAGAATATTGCCGTATCTATACACACCTGATTGATCGCTACAACATGGTATTTATTTTAGAAAAGGCACTGAGTTCCTCACCATTAAATCCAGGTGATGGTGCAGTATTTATGACACTAAAAGCACTAAAATCAATGACATCAGCAAGTTTAAGCTCACTATTTGCCAAATATACCGCAATGGATAAACAACTAAATCCATGTGTAGACGAAATGACTGACAATGAATTTGAGTTTTTACTGGAGGAATGCGTAAAAAAGCCCGAATTAGTGAGCAGCTTATCGGTACTGCAATTGCAGAGGATAGCACATACTTACATCAAACACCTCATATTACTTCAGGACAAATAAGCTATTACTTGCTATGGCGCAGTTGGTTAAACCAAAAGCGATCGACTGATGAAGCGAAACAGATTGCCATGTTTGAGAAATTAAGGGGTAATCGTGGCTGAGAATATTATCAAAGTGGTGTTTGAGGATAATAGTAGCTCTGGTGGCAGCAATAGTTCTACATCTACTACTGGCAATACATCACCACTAAATGAAGCAGCAACTCCATCAGAAAATATCCTCAATAGCTTTTCAGCTAAATTGTATCAAGCAGTCGAATTAGTTAAAAGCTTAAGTGCACAGAATAAAGTAAATTTCACCAATCTAAAACAGGCAGCATCTAAAATTGATTCGATATTCGATCCCACAAGCGTTAAAGATTTTAATAAAGTGCTCAAGGATGCCACTCAAGACAATGCATCTATAGTAAAGCAGTTTAAGGAAATTAACAAATCTCTACTTGAATTTAACAAACAACTCAAAGATACCAATAATAACACCAAAGACAATAATTTTAGCAATAAAAATAGCGGTGGTAATAATAGCAACACTATAGCAACTATTGCCAAAACTGTAGCCGGCGGGTTACCGCTTTATTATGCAGCTCGCGCATTTGAGAGCTATGCTGCCATAAATTCGCTTGATTATGGCAATAATCTAATGAATCCACTAGCTTATGCTACTCAGCGACGTGGATTGCAATTTGAGCAAGATAGAAGTATTGCTAGTGGCATTGGTGCATTATTGGGTGGTGCTATTGGTTCAATTATTCCTGGAGTTGGCACTGCAATTGGTGTAGGTATTGGTGCAACTGCAGGTTCACAGATTGGTAATCTTGGCTATAGTTATTTTGGCGGCCAGAATAATGCCCAAGACCAACTGCAATATGAAGTAAGCCAAAATTATACTAATCTTATGCGGGGTAATAATTTATCACACCAGTTGGCCTCAATGTATGGCAATACCTTTAATAAGCCAAGTGAAAATATGTTTTTATTGCCACAGTATTTACAAATGGGCAATATGAATCAGTTTGGTGGTAATTTATCGCAGTCTGACCTTGCAGGGGTTGCCAAAATATCCGATCGCTACAATGCTAATCCTGCTCAGACTGGTAGTTTGCTCACTCAAATCAACGCATCCGTCAAGGATATGAGTGCCACATTATTAAACGTTGATTCTCATGCGCAAAAAACTGGTGGCGATATTGTGTCTCAATTAGCGGTGGCAGTACAACTGATGCAAAAAGGTGGACTATCTGCACCAGATGCAATCAACAAAGCATTTAACCAAAGTTTGTATGGTACTACTTATGCAGGAGCACAAAATGGTTATTTCCAAAGCTCCTACATTAATCAATTTAGATTACGTACATTGGGCAAAATTGCAGGCATTGATGTTGAAGGTGTAATGCAAGGCAATCCAAATGCAATTGCTAAATTTAATCGTTTGCAATCACAAGCTCAGAATAATCGATTAGCTCCTAATGCTGGTTCTTTACTGGTTAATATGTTGTCACAAAATCTAGGGCTAGGCAATGGTGCAATTAGTGCTAATGTCGCTAATCAAGGAGCAAGCACTCCATACACCGACATATTTAACAAACTCAGCAACCCAGAAACTATCCAGCAGAAGAATTACAAAAGTCTAGGCATAACAAGTCCAGTGCAAGACTTATATGGTGAAATTAAGCCGCATAATTCGCTAAAAGATATGGGCAATAAAGTAAGTGATTGGGGTAGCAATATGGTGAATAGCGGCAAAGAATATGTTACGCAAGGTTTAACCCACATGCTTGCTAAGGAATATTTATCAAACTTACAACAAATCGAAACTGACAAAAAATCAGGCAATATTGCTGATTATCAAAACTTGGAGCGGTTAAATAAAAATCTAGAACAGCAAATTAAAGCCTTGAACAAGAATACTCAGGTCTTACAACAGAAAAGTATTGCCGGAGGTAATTATTAATCATGACCAATAATGCATCATTATTTAATCTGCTAGGCTTAACTGAGCAAGGTCTGCAATTATTTAACGGCTGGGATTTACAAGATGCTGCATACAATGGAGTTAATTTCTATATTGCTCAACCATTTGGTTCAGGGAGTATCACTAATGCATCGAATATTATCAATACCGCAACCGCCATTATTGGCACAGATACTAATTCATTCCCACTAAATAGCAGCCTACCTATTGGTACAAAAGAGTATTTACAAGAGATACGAGACAATGTGCGGCGTAAATTAGTAGTGCATCCACTGGTTAACACCAACTCCAATATTATTGAGGATTTAGGTTTTGAAGTTGAACGATTTAACGGTATTGGCCTGATTGTTGGTGATAGCTATTACACTGCATATAGCAACCTGTACAACTACTGCCTAGCTCGACAAGGTGATGTTACTTTTGAGAATATTCCCAAAGAATACCGCAATGTATTGCAGCATCCAATACGAGGCAAAATAGAAAATGTATTTTTGCATGAGTTTCGGGTAATTCATAGTTCACAACGCTGGAAAGGTATATTGTTTGAGTTTACATTTGTGGCGCAAGAAGTAACTGCAATTACACAAAAATCCCAGTCTACCATAAACCAAGTTAATCAAATATTTAACCTGATTATCGCTAGTATTAACGATTTACTCACTATTATTGCCCAAATTCAAGCATATGGCAATATGATAAGCACATATTTTAATAGCACTACACCAAACAATGCAGTCAACTTTGCCAACCAAACTGTCCCGCAGATTAAGAATTACACTGTGCCATTATTACGTAGTACTGCCACCATTTTGTACAACAACTTTAAACCACAAAGCTATACCAACTACTATTTTGAAAACCAAACCATCGATTACTCAAAATTTGGTGCACTAACTCCATACGCCAACGGCTCTGACGATACCAGTATAAACGCATTATTACAAATTTATGATGCCAATATTCAGAACAGTATCGACCAAATCAACAGCTATGGCTTAAATATTCAAGCAAATAATCTGATAACTGCGCTTAAAAATAGCTATGTCAATTTGTTGGATTTATCTAAAAATTTGTCCATCAATAATAGTAGTCATTACATCAGTTATCCAGTTCCTTATACCATGTCAATCCGAGAATTATGTTTTAACAATAACCTAAACTTTGATGATGTGAGTGTTATACAAAATATTATTGCTGCAAATCCTGGCAAATTTGCGTCCACGAATAAGATAGTAGTTGATACAGTACTACTAGTACCAAGAGCTTCAGTATGAATAACGTCAGCTACATGATATCAATCTTTGACATTATTACCAATCAAAATAATATCATCAGTAATGATACCAATGATGTTACTGGGCTACTCAGCAATTACGGTGTAGAACGCATATTAATCATGAATAATCTGTTTATGCCATTAGCTAACAGTGCTGTGATTGATTTAACTTACAGTGCCAGCAATAATAAAACCAAGTTATTTAACTCCGCAATTGCTGAAGGTAACTTGGTAAAAATTGAGGAGGTATTTAACAACAGCTATAAAACAGTATTTGTGGGTTATATTGCAACAGTCAACATTGCACAAGACACACAAATTGGCTTAAATCTGACTCTTAATTGTTTATCACTGCTTGGTCAATTATCCTATCAGTTAGTAGCTAATGATATTAATGACACTTTGATGCTTGGTGGTGGTGAGTTTCCGATCACGGATTTTGTTGCCAACAAAGTTGAACTCGGCAAAATTCTGGTAGCATTTCAAAATCAATCCTTGATGAGTTATGCGCTCAACCATCAAATAATTAGCAGTTATGATAATTATGCGGGACAACAATTAGCTTTTTTAATTCCAACTGGACAGGATGGTTTAACCAGCAAAACTCCAGTCTATTTCTTTGCCTCTACCAATGACAATCGCTTTGATAGTTTATTGCGCACAGTATATGCCTACCAACGTCTTATTTATCAGGATTTAGATGGCACAATCAAAATAGCTATACCATCAGTTGCAGAGACTGCTATTGGCAGTTTTTATCAGTTTGACATTGGTAAGTTTAATGATACAGTTGATAATAACAGCATCAAATATGAACGCTATAACATTACTAAAAACTCTGGGGTAGTTTGCAACCGTGCATTTGCTTCACTCATCCCTGTTGGGTTTAACTTGGTCGGCAAAAACGAAAAAGACACCATTAATTATGTATCTAATCTATCGGGCAAAATATTTACACGTGGTCAAACATTGCTGAACTCAGGTATTTTTACCATTAGCAAGCACGACATCATTGATTTAAGCGATAACATCATCAAAGACCCAACACTATTGCGATTATTTGATATTACGCAAAGCAGCAACAGCAATATTGTAGCCACTGATGTATCAGGAATTAAAAGCAATAAGCCAATCGTTGGATTATATGCTAATCGCTTATTGGTGCAGGATGCTTTCCTAGAAACACAGCTAGAAATAGATTTACCAAGATTGTCTTGCTACAATGCAGCTAATGATGAGTTAACAGATATACCGCTCGGGTTTATAGTAAATGTTAACGATAATGGCAACCTTGGGCTAGAAACTAATAAGCTGTATTGCTATCAGATGGCACTAAATTATGACATCAATAATGGCACACGGTTAAGTCTTGGATTATGTAAGCCATATAGTTTTACAACACTATGGAGTAATTGAGTAAACTGACTATGAGTGATTTTAGAAAAGCAATAAACTGGGTAAAAACTCGATCATTAATATTAGCTGGATTTATCAAAAATGCCAAGTTCAATAATGATGGCAATCCTAGTGTTACTACGGATATAAATAACATTACAGTAATTGGTAATAATCGTCAGGATGTTGCCTGTGTATTCCCTTGTGGCTATTTTAGTGTGCCTAAAGATGGAGCCAATGCGGTTTTGCTGAATACTGGTGATACTGGTAGCAATCCTTTGTTATTAGGGGTTGTGGTTGGATTTAACAATCTGCCATATACTCTAAAACCTGGTGAGAGTGGATTATTTAGTGACAATTGGCTACTGGTGCAACAAAATGATGCAATTAAAGCATACAAAATTGATGATGCAAGCTACGGTGCAACTCTTTCTTCAGGAGAATGGGTGGGCAAATATTTGACAGATATTCTAAAGAGACTGGATGCAATTGATGATTATCTCAATAACCACACCCATACTGGCGTACAAACTGGTACCGGTGTGTCTGGGATTGCCAATCCAATTCCGCCTGATCCCAATATAGACAAAGATAAAACCTCAATTGGCAAAGAGGAATATTTACTTAATGATAATGCTAAACCGATACCAACTAACTCAATAAGGGCTGGAGTATAGCAATGTACTACAACACGAGTATTTACCTAGACCCAAATACACAAGATTATGTCAATTTGAATGGGCAGATTGAGAATAAAAATCAGGTAGTAACTGAGATTTATTTGCGATTAACTATACCGCAAAAGAAATACATCTACGCTAAAGACCCAACTCTTGGAAGTTTATTGTATAGCTTGAGTAACCAACGTGGCTCAATTAATAAAACTCAACTGGCACAAATTGTAGCAAATGCACTAAAACCAATGGTGGAACAAAGCAAAATTACCATTCAAGAGATAAAGATACCACGTTTAGTATTGGGTAACATTTCAATTGAAGTTAATTGTACCGATACCAGTGGCGAGCAGATTCATTTTGTCTTGAATGCGGTGATATAAAATCATGAAAACACAACAACAATATTACCAACAATATGTAAATTTCGTAAAAGCGCTTAACCCTGTAGCGGTGCCAGATGCTGCAGCAACTGATTGGTGGGTAAAAGCGAATAGTATTGGTGCGATTGCTAGTGGTATCGACCAGGATATTTATACATTCAGACAAAACATCTTTCCACAATACGCTAGTGGCAATGCATTAGATAAATTCCTAGCATCCTACAATCTACAACCACGTAGTGCAGGAGTGCCAGCTACAGGTTATTGTAGTTTACCAGCAACTCAAACTCAAGATGTAACATTGCCAGCTAATATACAACTCAGTATTTCCAATAATCAGTATTTTATTCAACAAACCACAATCGTTAAAGCGGGAACATTGGGTCAAATCCCAATCCAGAGCGCTAATACTGGTTCAGGTCAACAATTAGCTAATGGAACAGAATTAACGCTGAGTATCCCAATTGGTGATATTGATAAATTAATTGTACTTAACATGAATGATGGAGCTGGTAGTGAAAGTGATCCCAATGTGCGCTACAGAATACTCCAAGCAATTCAAAACCCAAAACTTGGTGGTACTAAACAGGATTACATCACTTGGGCAACTTCACAACCCAATATTACAGCAGCCTATATTGTTGCCAATATTTTGCAGACTGGTATTTTATCAGTGTTTGTACTATCTGGAACCAATAATCCTGATGTAATTTTAAATAATCCTGACATCATGTACAACCGCACAACAACTAAATCAGATATTCAGACTACACAAAATTATATCGAAACCCAGCGACCTATTAATGATAACGCACTTGTATCAACCACAGACACTCAAGTATATAGCGATGCCAATACTATCAATGTCGGAGTCTTGCTAATTCAGAATTTAACTTTAGCTACTTTATTGCCCAACTTTAACAATATAACTGTTGCAGATTTAATTAAACGCGAGGTAAGACGAGCTTTTATCGTGAGTCCACTCTATGGCACAGCAATTGCTAATGCTAGATATGTGTTACTTAGCGATATTGTGCAATCAATTGATACAGGATTAAGTGCTACTGGTGGAATTTATGCGCAAATTCTAGTCGATCGTACAGTGGATTATAAGGGAACACAAAATAATATTCCGATAAATACATCAATACAACCAGATAACAATTTGTGTTTAGTGTATGACATTCAATATGCAGCTATCAACGTGTATGTTATGGGGGATAGTTGATATGACAAAACTCCAAATATTTATTGATAAGACTCCAGTGTATAGCAAAAGCACTGTAATTCTACGTGCAGGATTCTTTGCTGATGATTATAGTTTAACTGATGTGACAACATTGTGCAATTTTACAATTAATTTTGGGAATGAAAATATCACACAAATCAAAGATAACCAATTCTATGCCAGTAAAACAGGCGATGTTGGCATTCAAGCTTTTTTCAGTGCTCCCACACAAAATCTGAAACAGCCTGCTTCAGAATTAGACGCACAAGCATATATAGCAACAGTCAGCTTTGTCATCATTGGGGATGCAACATTACCCAACAAAGATGATATTTATAACTGCATCAAGCGTGAAGAACCAGACGGTGTTTATACCCAAGTGGCAGATATAAGTAGCTTCACTTACCTAGACAATCAGGCTGTGGCTGATATTTTCGACAGCTTATACAAAAATCTGCAAATTGAGGCTAATCAGATTTATCCAGAATCAACTACTGATTATACCGACTGGATAAATATGCTATTTAGTGAAGTGTACATCAATACCGAACAAGGGCAAATCAATCAGGTATTACAGTTGTTGCGTAATTTGCAAATACTAGCATCGATGAATCCATTTGATATAGCCCAAGCAATCACTAGTTACATTTATTACCGAACTGGTTTTGTGATTTATGTTTTTATTCAGGAAGAAAAGGTGAACTTTGATAAGGCATGGATTCTAGGTACAAACAGATCAATACTTGGCATTAATACCTACTTGTCAGATGGCAAGATTAACGCAAATCTGATTATCCATGTTTTTGATACGCAACAACAATTATCAGATCTATTTCGTATTGAATTAGAGAACTTTATCAGTAAAATATCCAGGGCTTATTTTGGTTACACAATTGATTATGACAAGACACCAGAGGATTTTAATCTTAATTACGATATAGGCATGACATACAAAGGTGACCAGCGCATTATTTACTCGTATTGCCTAGCATATAACAGTAATGCGTTTTATGATGTTGTTGGGCTAATAAATCCAATCCAACCAGCATATATTAAGGACATGGTTATTGCGCCACCTGATGGTACAACTATTAGTACACCAACTAAATTAACAGTGACCGGCATCTTTATTGATGGAATTACCTCAGAAATCACCACCAGTTGCCAAATCATGAGAAATAACGACAACTTGCGTATTGTAGCTGATGTATTAATTCCTTGGAAAGATGGTGATTGCACATTAACTATTACTTACGGCAATGTTACTAAATCAGTGACTTACACAGTGCAGGTGACCTAATGGCTGCTACTCAATTTAATCAAAATTATTATCTTACTTGGGAAAATGGAGAGCTAGTCACTGCTGACACCATGTCTGCTTTTAGTGATGGAGTGGCAACTCAAGTATTAGCACTTACCAATGGAATATTACCGGTTATTTTAAGTGGTGGCATCGTTAACATCAATGGTGACAGCACAATTAATGTAACAGAAGGTTATTATCGAATTGCGAATCAACAATTTGGTGATCTAGAAATACCAGGATACTTTTATGCACCAGCAGTTGCAAATTTGACTGTAAATAATGGCCAATCTATAGTTGCAAGAATAAGTATAACAACTATTTCGCAATATACGACTGTTGTTAGTGGTAATGTGATTGTGGCTGATACACCAACTTCACAAGATATTGTTTTGTACGCATCAAATAATAACGGTTCTGGCATCACAACAATATCAAGAGCTAATGATTTGCAGTTGATTATTCCAGCAATTAATAAAAGCAATCAATTAATTATTAATAACTCAGCTGCTACTTCGCTACAAATTGACGCAACTAACCAGCAGGTATTGATTCTAGCAATTGCACAAAATGCTACGGTGCTGCTACCTAATGCAACAAGTGGCATATATTCAATAATAAATAGCTCTAACACAAGCATCTATTTAGTGCCAAGTAGTGGATACACAATTTTTGGCAAAACACAATACTTGATAACACCAGGTAGCACAGTGGAGCTTATGCCGATTAGCCTGAATCAATGTTGGGTATTTATGTAGATATTATGTAATTCCTAAGATTATTTACGGAGAACAACATGGTAGAGAAAATAATAACCAATAATTTAGTAAAGAGCAGCAATGCAACGAAAACTGATCCAAGCGATAATTCTTCCACCATCAGCAATCTTCCCAATGCGGGTAATTTAGCGCAAAATGATTTGCTGCCAATTGTTAGAAGTGGCACCAATTTTAAAGCAACCTATGTGCCAATTCCTGCAACTACAGTCACTAGCGATAGTAGTATTAATGTGGCTAATACTGGCAGTAATTATGCAGTAAGCACAAGTGGCGATATTATTCCCTATGTAGCTGGTGGTGGACAAAGCATTAAACAAACAGTTGATAGTATTAATGCATTGGTTGCCCAAGCCAATACCAATATTGCGACATTGCAAGCTGAAGCTATAACCCAGGTAAATATATCTGGCGGCAATGTGACTGGTAGTGGCAACATTCAGAATAATACTTTAACTCTGGACTTAACTGCACCGGGTGGTGGAAGCGGCATACAACAAATTACCTCGCCAACTGGTAGTCTTAATATTGGCGGTAATACCAGCAACACCACAGTAGATGCAAATTTTGATAACAAAACTATCAATCAAAACAACAACAAACAACTACAGGTCAATCCAGCCAATCTAGTTGACAATAATACTATCAATCTCAATGCAGGCAATACTGCTCAAGTCAATTTACCCAATATCGTTGATAATAAAACAATCACAGTGCAAAATAATAAATTAGTTGCCACGGCAGCAGCTCCAAGTTATACATCCAATACATTAACTATTGATAATACTCAGAATACTATCAATCTGGCAATAAATAGCACTCTAAACGCCAATTCGGGATAAGGATCCAAGTTAAATAAAAAAGTCCATCAATGTGATGTTTTGATAGAATATAGTTTCAA
>DAHXMX010000019.1 GCA_027371515.1 Neisseriaceae bacterium | reverse complement strand
TGATTTTCTTTTAATGAGTCATCCAAATAAGGATTGCGCGATTAAGATAGGAGTTGCTGGATATTCAGATATTAAACTGCGTAATCGTTTACAGGTGGATTTAAATCAAAAATATAGTAATGTGAAAATTACATCTGATGCACATATTGCATGTTTAGCTGCACATAAGGGTGAAAGCGGTGGGGTTTTAATTTGTGGAACAGGGGTAGTAGGTTATATTAATCTAAACGATCAACAAATTCAATTAGGTGGGTTTGGTTTTCCGCATGGTGATTTAGGTGGTGGGGCGTATATTGGTTTGGAGATATCACGCTTACTTTGTAAGTCATTAGATGGGATTATTCCATTTTCTCCTATGCTTAAACAAATATACCAAGATTTTGATAATGATTATATGAAAGTTAAATATTGGCTAATGAATGCAACTGTTGCTGATTATGCGTCAATTGCAAAAATTATGTTTAAGTATACCAATGATGATAGCAACGCTAAAAATATTTTAATGAATGCCATTAACGAAGTAAACCAATTACTGGTATTGATGTATAAATATAATGTACCAATAAAATTATATGGTGGTTTAGCTGAAGTATATTTGCCGTATTTAAATTCCAAATTTATTGATTTGGGAATTTGTCAAATCAATGCTGCTATTGGTGCAGTTTATTTATAAGGTAAGTTACAATGCAAATTAAAAGGCAAATCAAAGAACATAAAACCCAATTATTAATTTTAATGGTGTTATTGATGTTTGTAGCCCAAGCAAGTACGGATATTTTTATTCCAGGGCTACCAAGTATGACGCGTGAATTTAATACTGATTTAGCTAAAATGAATACTACTATTTCAATTTTTGTATATAGTCAAGCAATCTTCTTTTTAGTTGTTGGTGTTATTAGTGATTTATATGGTCGGCGGGTAGTTCTTATTTCATGTGTGACAGTTCAGATTATAGCGTCTATATTGATTGCAAATATTCATTCTTTAAATTTATTTATAATATTGCGGATATTTCAAGCCTTAGGTACAAGTGCAGTATATATAGTGTTACGGATGATTATAAAAGATATTATGGACCGTGAAGAACAAGTGCATGCAATAGGTATTTTAGTTATTGGAATGTTTATTTCACCAGCTGTTGCACCAGTTGTTGGTGCTCATTTAATTGATTTTTTTGATTGGCGCGCATGTTTTGTTGCCGTTGCTATTAGTATGAGTATTTTATTGATTTGGTTTTGGGTATTAGTAGATGAAACTAATTTACATATGCAGCAGTTCCGTCACGATTACAGTTTAGCAAAACAAATTAGAAGTTATTTTTTGGTGATGAATAGTCGTTTGTTTAATATGTTAGTTTTAATTGTGGGTGGAACATTTTCTTCATACTATGGTTTTATCGCAATATCTAGTTATGTTTATATTGATGAATATAAAATAAATAGTGTAGTATATTCTTATGTTTTCTTATTTATTGCAGGTGGATACTTATTAGGAAATCAAATAATGTTACGTTTAAATAGTCATAAGGTACCGCAATGGAAAATTATTCAATATGGTTTAATTATTTCATGCATTGGTATGATAGTAATGTTACTTGGTTTATTTATGGGGGAGCATAAGCTATTAATTCTTGGTATGTTAACTTTTGGGGCTAGTTTAATTCGTCTAGCAACAGCATTTATTAATCCGCCAGTTCAAGCGTTAGTAGTTAATCATTTTGGGCATATGGGCGCGCAGGCATTAGGTTTGATTAGTTGTTTTCAATATCTATCTGCAGGTATTGGTGCTGCTATTGTGTCGCATCTTCCATTTGCACCAAGTGTTAGTTTAATTCTTGGTTCAATTATTTTTACATTAATATCTTTAATTGGCTATTATTATTGTCCAAGCACAAAAATTAAAAATTAAAATTAGAGAAGTGATTTAGCTGACAATTGGCGAAAAAGATGCTGTAAAAATATTTGGGCAGTTATTAAAATTATTATGCTAAAATAACGCACTCGGTTTGGTTTTATTGGTCGCGATAAAATCAAGTTTTAACTTGTTTTAAGGATATACAAATGTCTGAAATTAAATTAATAGCACAAAAAAGAGACGCTAATGGTAGAGGTGCGAGCCGCCGCCTTCGTCGTAATGGGATGGTTCCCGCAATTATTTATGGTTTAGGTAAAGATGCGTTAGCAATTACCGTTGATCATAATTTTATTTATCATGCACTTAAAAAACCAGTGTTTCATACTTCAATTTTGAATATTGAGATTGATGGTAAAGTAGAAACAACTTTATTACGTGATTTTCAAATACACCCATATAAACAGTTGGTGCTTCATTTGGATTTTCAGCGTGTAAGTGATAAAGAAGAGGTACAAATATCAGTGCCATTAAACTTTATTAATGAAGATGTTTGTCATGCTGTTAAAGTACAGGGTGCTCATATTACTCATATTGTGACTGAAGTTGAAATTCGTGCATTACCTAAACATATCCCAGAGTCGATTGATGTTGATTTGAAAGATGTTGCTGCTGGACAATCAATTCATTTATCTAATTTGATATTACCTAATGGTGTAACTTTAGTTAATTTATTACGTGGTGAAGATTCAGTAGTTGTAACTGCTGCAGGAATTAATGAAGAAAAAGATGAAGATCAAGCATTAGTTTCAGCGGCTGATATTCCAACCGTATCAGGTAAAGCAGTGGAATAAGAAAATAGTAAAGTAAAATTATAAACCCCACAAGTTAATACTTTTGTGGGGTTTGTTTTTATAGGTGATAGTTAGGCGCTTCTTTAACTATTTGTACATCATGTACATGTGATTCGCGAATACCTGATTGACTAATTACTACAAATTCTGCGTTTTGGTGCATATCTGCTATAGTTGGTGTTCCTAGATAACCCATTGCAGAGCGAAGCCCACCAACTAATTGATGAATAACCGCACTAATTGGTCCCTTATGTGGAACTCGTCCTTCAATACCTTCTGGGACTAATTTATTATGATCATCATCAGAGTTTTGAAAATAACGATCTGCTGAACCTTTACTCATAGCGCCAAGTGATCCCATGCCACGGTATGATTTATAACTCCGCCCTTGGAAAAGCTCAATTTCACCAGGAGATTCATCTGTGCCTGCGAACATACTACCTAACATCACCGAAGATGCTCCAGCAGCTAATGCCTTAGCTATGTCACCTGAGTATCTAATGCCACCATCAGCGATTAATGGTATAGCTGTACCTTTTAATGCATTTGCTACATCTCCAATAGCAGTTAATTGAGGAACTCCAACGCCAGCTACTATTCTTGTGGTACAGATTGAACCTGGTCCAATACCAACTTTTACCCCGTCAGCACCAGCTTCAACTAAAGCTAAAGCTGCACTTGCGGTTGCTATATTACCTCCAATTACATCAATATGTGGATAATTTTGTTTAATATTACGCACTCTATCAATCACACCTTGTGAGTGACCATGTGCGGTATCAACAACTAATAAATCAACTCCAGCCTCAATTAATAGTCTAACTCGCTCATCAGTATCTCCACCAACACCAACCGCAGCACCAACCATTAATTGACCATTAGCATTTTTATTCGCAAGAGGAAAAGTTATATTTCGAGTTAAATCTTTAACTGTTATTAAGCCACATAATTCGTATTTATCATTTACGACCACTACACGCTCTAAGCGATGTTTATGCATTAATTCACGAGCTTGTGCAACTGAGCTACCTTCTAAGATGGTTACTAATTTTGATTTTGGTGTCATTATGTTTTTAATTGGTTGGTCTAAATTAGTTTCAAAACGTAAATCACGATTAGTAATAATGCCAACTAGCTTTTTGCCATCTACTACAGGAAACCCAGATATATTACGGCGTTTTTTTAGTTCAAATAATTCACGAACAGTCATATTCTCGTGAATAGATACTGGATCTTGAACCATACCATATTCATGACTTTTAACAATTGCTACGCGCCGTGCTTGCTCTTCTGGAGATTGGTTTTTATGAATTATGCCAATCCCGCCTTCTTGAGCAATTGCAATTGCCATTTTTGCATCTGTAACGGTATCCATTGCTGCAGATACAAACGGAATATTTAATTTGATATTACGGCTAATCTTAGTATCGACTTTTACCTTATTGGGTAATACACTCGAATGACGCGGAACTAATAATACATCATCAAAAGTATAAGCTTTTTTTACTATATTAAACATTTTCCTTCTTTCTTTTTTATTTATTTATCTCAACGTTAGCTAATAATGGGAAGCCTAATCTTTCTCTTGAGGTATAGTATTTTTGAGCAACTATATTAGCAAGTTTTCGAATGCGTCCAATATAGTTAGCGCGCTCAGTAACTGATATTGCTCCTCGTGCATCCAATAGATTAAACGTATGTGCCGCATCAAGAATTAATTCATAACTAGGAATAACTATCTCTTTCTCAGCATTTAATGTATTTAATGCTTGTTGTTCATAATGATTGAATTGCTCGGTTAGGAATTTAGTATCAGCATATTCAAAATTATAGGTTGCTTGTTCAATTTCATTTTGTAAAAATACATCCCCATAAGTAATTAATTTACCATCTAAAGTACGTGTCCAGATTAAATCATATACATTGTCAACATTTTGTAAATACATGGCAAGACGCTCAAGTCCATAAGTTATTTCGCCAAGAACAGGTTTACAATCAAGTCCGCCAACTTGTTGAAAATAAGTAAATTGAGTTACCTCCATACCATCTAACCAGACTTCCCATCCTAAACCCCATGCCCCTAAAGTTGGATTTTCCCAATTATCTTCTACAAATCTAATATCATGTTCATTAAGTGAAATACCAAGCTTGTTTAATGAATTTAAATATAAATCTTGAATATTAAGTGGAGATGGTTTTAATGTAACTTGAAATTGATAATAGTGCTGTAAACGATTAGGACTTTGACCATAGCGACCATCTTTAGGGCGACGCGATGGTTGTACATATGCACTAAACCATGGTTCTGGCCCAATACTTCTTAAAAATGTAGCAGTATGCGATGTGCCAGCTCCCATTGATTTATCGTATGGTTGTAAGATCACACAACCTTGACTTGCCCAATAATGTTGTAGGGTTAAAATCATATCTTGAAAGGTGATTATATCACTCATATCTTAATTACTTTCTCTAAATTTATAAGAATATAAGGAGTAATTTTATCAAAAATTATCATGTTTTTAAATTTTTATTTATTTTTTGTATAGTTATACAAAATAATATTATATAATATTGTGGTAGGTAAAATTAATATAACAAGCTGAGGGTGAGTAAATGAAATTATTTTTTAAAAAAATTGCTTTCTTAATGATGGTATCAATAATTAGTTACAATGTGTTTGCAAGCGCTTTGCAATGCGATAAAAAAGATTTTTCATTGCAATTATTAGGTTCAGGTGGGCCTATTTCTGATGATAAACGAGCTTCATCAGGTGAGTTGATTTGGTGGCAGGGTAGTCCTTTTATGTTAATTGACGCTGGAGGTGGTACTTATTTACGCTTTGGTCAGTCAGGTGCAAAATTAGAAGATGTTAAAATTATTGGAGTAACACATTTGCATACAGATCACGTATCTGATTTGCCTGCTATTTTAAAAGGTGGGTATTTCTTTGATCATAAAAAAGATATGGTATTGTTTGGTCCAGAGCGAGGTGGTGTATTTCCTTCTATGACAGAGTTTTTTGAGGATTTATTTAATTCAAAAGGAGCTTTTGCTTATTTGGTTGGTTTACATAATGCACAAGATGGAATTAAAATAGCAATGAAGGTAAAAAATGTTAATTATAAATCAGAAAGTGCAGTTGTTATTTATAAAAAAG
Source organism: Neisseriaceae bacterium (assembly GCA_027371515.1). GTDB lineage: Bacteria > Pseudomonadota > Gammaproteobacteria > Burkholderiales > UBA11063 > Aquella. The sequence continues at coordinate 6,948 of DAHXMX010000019.1, read as the reverse complement.
ATGGTATTACTGTATCTGCTTTAGGTATACCTCATGGTGATGTTCCATGTTTAGCGTATAAAATCCAAACAGCTAAGGGAACTATTGTGGTATCTGCAGATCAAAATGGTTCGCATAAAAACTTTATTGATTTTGCTAAAGGTGCTGATATTTTGCTGATGCCAGCTGCAATAGATGAGAATGCTGATGCACAATCAAAATTTATGCATGCGTCGCCTTCTGTGATAGGAGAAATAGCGGCTAAAACTAAGCCAAAGATATTGGTTATTAATCATTTTATGGGTAAAAGTCTGCAAACAAAAGATCAAACAGTTGCTATAATTAAGAAGTATTACAATGGTCCGATATATAGCAGCCGTGATTTATCTTGCTTTCCAGTAACTGATAATAAGGAGTAAACAAAATGAAAAATAGAATGAAAAATAAAATGGTAATGTCTATTGTTGTAACTTCATTTGCAAGTTTATTAATACATGAAAAAGTTATGGCAGATGAACCAGCGCAACCTTCGGTAAAGGTAACACATAAGGCTCCAAAATCAAGTGGTAAATGTGCTAGCGGTAAGTGTGGTACTGAAAAAATCTATGGGCAAGCTAAAATTAAGCATAATCCACAAGATAAGTTAGTATTTGCACGTGATGGTAAATGTGGTTCAACTGGGTATGGTTTAGAGCCTAGTGAAAAAGAGGTTGCAAATAAAGCAGCAGGTGGTGTATGCGGGCAATAAGAAACGATAGTTTCGGGATTGGCCTAAGAAGTGAACATATTAACGATATTCGTGATGAGCCTAAGTACTCGGAGTTAGATTTTCTTGAGCTTGCTCCGGATAATTGGATGGGTATTGATGGTCTTAAAAGAGAATTTTTAGAGGATATTTCTCAGAAATATAGCCTAGTGGCGCATGGATTAAGCTTATCAATCGGGGATACATGCCCCATAAATAGAGAGTATTTATATCAAGTTAAGCATTTTATTGAAAGATATAATATAGCTATCTATAGTGATCATTTATGCTATTCACGAGATAAGCAAGGTTATCTTTATGATTTGTTGCCAGTGCCAAGATATAAGGAGAATATTGATTATCTTGTAGCGCGAATCGATGAAGTACAGGATATTTTACAACAAATAATAGTACTTGAAAATATTACTTGGTACTATAAATACCCAAATGAGATGCCGGAGATTGATTTTTGGGTTGAGCTACTAGATAAAAGTAAGTGTAATATGTTGTTGGATATAAATAATGTGTATGTAAATAGTTTGAATCATGGTTATGATGCTTATGAATATATTAAAAATATTCCAAGTGATCGAATAAGTTATTATCATATTGCCGGGCATTTAAAAACAGATGATTTTATTTTAGATACTCACGGAACAGATGTACATGCAAATGTTTTAGCATTGGCTAAGGATGTTTTTTTATATCATGGTGCGAAGCCATTAATTTTGGAACGTGATAATAATATACCTCAATTAGATGATTTGCTTGAAGAGTTACGAGTTATTAAACAGTTTGTAAATAATTTAAAAATGAGTTAGAAGTAACAATGAGTTCTTATGTAGTTCCAGCGAAAGTTGAGTTTCAAATTGATAAATTATGTAATTTGATACGTAAAGTTGAATATTCAGGGGATGATTTATCAGTTATTATTTACAGAAATATAGTACGAGTTCATGTTCAGGATGTTTTAAAACAAACGTTCCCGTTGCTTAGTCAGAAATTAGATAATGAGACCCAAAAACGAATTATTGATGATTTTATATTAAATCATGCGGCAAATGAAGCCGAATTTCATAAGATAGCTACCGAATTGATTATCTTTATTAAAAATAATAACTATTTGGTGGGGGAATTATTATGTTTAATTGAATATGAGTGGATTTTGTACAATATGGAGATATCAGAAGGAGTATCAAAAAAAGGATATGATATTTCAGGGTTAAATTTAAATACGCATATAACGCTTAATCCAACATTAGAAGTTATTAAATTACCTTTTTTGATACAAAATGGTACACCAATTATGAATCAATCAGGAGATTATATTTATGGAATATTCAAAAACTCGAAGAATGATATTTTAAGAAAAAAATTATTTCAATTTGATTTATTGATGTTAAATTATATTGTTGATCAAGGTATTTCCTTAGTTGTAGATATAGAAAAATTAATGGCAGTAGAAAATAAACAGTATTTATATAAGTGGATTGCTGAAAACTCTATAGAAGAGTTTATCTTTTTAAATTAATTAATAAACGGAGTGTAAAATGATTAAAAGTTTTATTAGATATTATACAATTGCTATCGAAAAGTGCAAAAAAATTGATTTTATAGTGCTTCTTTTTGTACGTTTATATTTATTACCGGTAATATACGAAGGGGCTTATTCTAAAGTGGTTGGTTTCCCTTTAACGGTTGCGTGGTTCGCAACACCAACGGCAAAAGGCGGGCTTGGTCTTCCTTTCCCGTATTTTTTTGCATTATTAGCAACTGGTACTGAGGTTTTTGGTTTTATTTGTATTGCACTTGGATTATTTACTCGTCTTATTTCAATTCCATTAATTATTTTAATGACAGTGGCAAGCCTTACGGTTCATATATCACATGGTTGGTTGGCTATTGCTAGTAAAGACATGGAAGCTACTTTAAGGATGGTCAATTTTTTAAAGTGGTTACAGGAAAATTTTCCTGGGCGCTATAATTATATTACTGAATTGGGAGATCCGGTAATTTTAAATAATGGTATCGAATTTTCAACGACTTATTTTATTATGTTATTAGTTTTATTGGTTTGGGGTGGTGGAAAATTCGTTAGTGTAGATTATTGGTTAGTTAAATTATTAAATAAAAAATTAAAGTAATAATACATTGTGACGGATAATGCCAATAAAGGCACCATCATGCCATAGAGATTTCAGATACTGTAATTAATAGAGATAGGTATGGTAGAATAACAACTTTATTAGTAGTGATATAACAGTATAATAATTAAAAGAGATTTTTTATGGCGCATAATAAATTGACTTATATATTAATAGTTTGTTTAGGATTACTAGGACAGTTTGCAATTGAAATGTACTTGCCATCTATGCCTAGTATGTCAAAAGATTTGAATACATCTTTGCATATTGTGCAATTAACTATATCTGTATATGTTCTTGGGTTTAGTATTGGCTCATTGCTTTATGGAACATTATCAGATAAGTTTGGTAGAAAACCAATTGCATTTATTTGCTTAACGATTGGTTTATTTGGTAGTTTATTATGTTGTATTAGTTATAATGTTGAAATTATGTTTCTGGGTCGTTTTATTCAAGGTCTTGGATTTAGCGGTGCTGCTGTGGTATCACGATCGATTGCTAAAGATATTTCACCAGATCAAGTCAGCTTAGCTAAATTAGCATCACTACTTGGGGTGATTTATTCCATCGCTATTGCTTTTGCCCCAATTATCGGGGGTTATATACAAAAATATTTATTTTGGCGTATGAGCTTTGTCTTATTGTTAATAATGACAATAATAGTTATCATGATGTCAAAATATAAATTAGAGGAGACCAACCACAATAAGCGCGATTTAACAGTTGGTATGGTGTTTTTTGACTATAAAGAAGTTTTAATGAATAAATATTTTTTGGTGTATAATCTGATTTCTGGTTTGACTATAGCAGGTATCGTATCTTATCAAACAGTATCTTCGTTATTGTTACAAGTAATAGTTGGTATGGATCCGGAGCGTTTTGGTTATACGGCTGTTTTTGTAACAGCTGCTTTGCTCATTGGGAGTACGATTAATCGTATCGTGATACTAAAATACGGTATGCAGAAGATGATTACCTTGGGTGCAGTTTTATATTTATGTGTTGGATTATTTTTTATATTAACTGGCATTTTAGGTGTTATTAATGTATATATAATAATTATTCCAATGATGATTTATTCATTAGGTTCTGGGTTTATTTATCCAAATTGTAGTTCAGGAGCAATGAGTATTTTTAATAATAAAGCTGGAACTGCTGCATCTATATATAATTTTTTTCAGATGCTGGGGGCTACTATTGGAAGCTTGTTGATATCAACTTCAACCAATACTAATCAGTTACAGTTAGGGATTTTATTAACTGCTATAGGTTTGATTTGTTTATCTGGAATTAGATTTCTGATGCAACAAAAAAAATATCGAGTAATTATTTAAAGTTTAAAGAGGAACTTATGGAAACAATGACGCATGGTTTATCTAAATGGTTTTATTTAGGTGTGCTGGGAGTTGTAGTGGGGATGTTTTTTATTTACCGAGCAAAAGGTGAGAACAAAAGCAAGTCCATGGAAAATGGTTATTTTATTTTATTATTAGGACTAGTTGGAATTATATCGGAATGGACTGATTTTGCAACAGTATTATTTTTATTGGTTTTAGCTAGTGGTTTTTTGATAATATTAGATAAACTATTGTTGAGGAATCGTGAAAAACATTATATTAATTATGCTTATGAGTTTTTCCCAGTAATATTTGCAGTTTTTGTACTTCGTGCATTTTTATTTGAAGCTTATCAAATACCAAGTTCATCAATGCGTCCAGATTTAACTGTTGGTGATTTTATTTTAGTTAATAAGTTTGAGTATGGTATTCGTGAACCTATTACTAATAAGGTTGTTATCCCAGTATCTAAAATTAAACGTGGAGATGTGGTTGTTTTTAAATCTCCATTAGTTCGTAATATGGATTTAATTAAGCGTGTAGTTGCAGTTGGTGGTGATAAAATTGAATATCGTGACAAGCGGTTATCAATTAATGGTACCAAATTAACTTACCTAGAAAGTGGTAACTATACTTATACGGAAAATATACCAACACAAGGTAATGTAGAATTAATTAATCAACGGTATACCGAAAATTTACTTGGAGTAAAGCATAGTATCATTACTTTAGATAGAATGCCAACATTATTTGTTTCCGATGTACAAGCATTTCCGGATAGACAAAATTGTAAATATTTTGGTGATGATGGTTTTGAGTGTGTGGTGCCAGCTGGTAAATATTTTATGATGGGTGATAATCGAGATAATAGTTTTGATAGTCGCTATTGGGGTTTCGTTGATGATTCAGCAATTTTAGGTAAAGCTATTCGCGTGATTTTAAATTTTAGAGATATTAAACGTTTATGGCAACCAATATAAGATGAATTTTAAAGCATTAGAAAATAAAATTCAATATACATTTAATGATACCAAGTTATTGACAATTGCATTAACTCATCGTAGTTATTCACGTAATAATTATGAACGCTTGGAGTTTTTAGGGGATAGTTTACTAGATTATAATATTTCATTAGAATTATATTATTTATATCCAGATTTGTCAGAAGGTGAATTATCTAAGCTTAGATCTGCATTAGTAAATGAGCAAACATTAGTGGAAATAGCTAATTATTTAGAAATTGGTAATTATCTGTTATTAGGTGATGGTGAGATTAAAAATAATGGACGAAATCGACCTTCTATTTTAGCTGATGTCGTAGAGGCATTAATTGCGGCAGTAAGTATTGATGGAAGTGTTTATGCTGCACAAACGGTTATTAAATTATTATATAAAGAACGATTACATAATGTTTTATCTTATTTAAACAAAGATAGCAAGTCGTTATTACAAGAGTATTTACAAGCGCGAAAACTAGAAGTTCCGATATATAATATTATTGAGTCAACAGGACCATTACATGATGCTTTATTTACTATAGAGTGTGAAATTCGTGAATTAAATATAAAAGTAACTGCAACTGGTAAAACCAAAAAAGAATCTAGTCAGAATGCAGCTACAAAAATGTTGCAAAAATTAGGTATAAAGTAAGGAAGTAATTTGGAAGAAAATCAAAAATGTGGATTTATATCCATTGTTGGGCGTCCAAATGTTGGTAAATCAACATTAATGAATCATTTAATTGGACAAAAAATAAGTATTACATCGCGTAAGCCACAAACTACTCAGCAAAGGGTTAGTGGTATAGTTACCTTGAATAATGCACAGTATATTTTTATAGATACACCAGGATTTCAACAGCTATATTTAAATAAATTAAATAATTTATTGAATCAATCGGTAATTAATAGTTTATCTGATGTAGATGTTGTATTATTTGTAGTTGAAGCTTTGATTTTTAATCAAGGTGATCAAAATGTATTGAATTTGTTACCGAATAATAAAAATGTTATTTTAGTAATAAATAAACAAGATAAAGTAGATAATAAATATGAATTAAACAATTACATCGAAAGTTTGTGTCAAAAGTTTCCCTTTAAGGAAGTTTTATTAGTTTCTGCTCGAATGCATAATGGTATTGATGAGGTATTATTGGCATTAAATAAATACATTCCATTTGAGAGATTTTTGTATCCTGAAGATCAATTAACCGATAGAAACACCAAGTTTTTAGTAAGTGAAATTATCCGTGAAAAATTATTTCGTAATTTAGGCGATGAGCTACCTTATAGTTTGGCGGTAAATATTGATGAATTTGATATAAGCAATCCTAAAATCACACACATTAATGCTACCATAATTGTAGATAAAGACAACCAAAAAGGTATGGTGATTGGTAATAAAGGCAATAAACTTAAAAAAATATCTAGTGAAGCACGTGTAGATATTGAAAAATTATTAAATAATAAAGTGTTTTTACAAATATGGGTTAAAGTTAAAAATGGTTTTGCTGATCAAGTTATGTTTTTAAAGCAATTTGAATAGGTGATATATTTATTTAAATTGGCAATTGGATGATGGCAAAGCAATTTGTTAAATGTCAGTATAATAAAGACAATGCCGAATAACCCTATAAATAAGCGTAAAAATGTAACCCTCGACATTGTTATTATGCACCCTCTTTTATTTTTTATTATATCATATTAAAAGTTAAAGATATCTTTAACTAAAATTTTCATTTATG
>DAHXMX010000199.1 GCA_027371515.1 Neisseriaceae bacterium | reverse complement strand
GGCAGCTGCCAGTAAAAACGCTGAGAATGTTTTAATTATTTGGAATGCTCCGAGCCTAGCAGCCAAATACGATAGTGAATGGCTCAAACTATGGAGTGAAGCATCAGCTTTACAACGTTCATTTTAAAAGGTACGACTATGAAACTTAAATTATCAGTAATTATGGCATCATTGCTTGCATTATCTTTAGTTGCATGTAATGGCGGCGCCGGAGGTGGTTCTAGCAGTAATGGCGGTGGTGGCAATAACGTTACAATCAAAACGTTAGCTACTTTATCAAGTACAAACACGCCCTACTCTCCAACTTGTATGTACCGTTCGCAAGCTGATCTATCGTGGTATCTGGTTAAAAATGATGGCAGTGGTACCGGAGTGCAATACTTTGAGTCAACTGGTGCAGTTAATAATGTATCTGGGTTGACGGTACTTACTACAAGCGATACGTGCCAAGCTAATGATTTTCAGCTGACATGGGTTAATAATAGTAATGCAACCACCGTCAATATTTACGATATGTTCAGTCACACTACTACAGCATTTAACCTTAGTAATGCAGGAGTCGCTGGTTCACAGGTTGTGGGTAGCTCATTTGCTTACGATAGTAATGCTAATTCAGTGGTTGCCAATAATAACTTTAGCAATAATAATTTTGGGTTAAGCCAGTTTGTCGGTACAAATCCAAACTCATATACTAGCCTTGCGGTTGGTGCATTGAGTAACATTACTAATAGCGTAATGTATGGCTTTAGAACCTTTGCTGGCGGTAGCGAGAGCACTGTTGGTCAGTTACTGCCTGCTTCAGCTCCAGCAAACCCTGCGCAGTACGTTATCTATAGAACAGATACGCAGGCTACCTTGGCTACAGTTAACTTTGTGAATAGTCAAGGTAATCCAATTACTGCCATGACTGCTGCGGTTGACTTCATCACACCAAGCTCATTGGCGAATAAGTATGTGATTCAAACTGGCTTAGTGCAGCCAAGTTTATATGTATGTTCAGTAACAAGTACTGTTGGCAATGTTGTAACCGCTACCTGTGGTGCACCAATTACTAGCTCGGTATTAGCTAACCAATACAAGATTATGCGCTTATTATCATATAACGGTACGAGTATTACGTTCTATGGACTTAATATGCTAAATCAAACCATTGGTATTTTTACGTTGACACAAAACTAATGAAAAAGCTCCTGATTGGATCATTGCTTCTGACTGGGTTGGTAAATGCTGACCCAGCAGCAGAGCGTGGATGGTATTACTATGAAGATCCGCAAACCATTATACCACAAGTAGAATCGCAGCCTAAAGTGCAGTATCAGAGTTGGACAGCATATAACGATGCAGTAAAGCGTGAGTTTGAAGAAATTCAAGACCGAGCGATATACAATCCAACACCTGATAACGTGCAAGCGTATAACCAAGCCTTACGCACGATTACCAATAATGCGGTGCGCTTTGGGATGCTAACTACTACGCAGAATTGGCAAGATCCAAACTCAGGGCTGGCAACTGCTGCACCAAATGGCGCAGGGTTACAAATGGATTTAGACAATCAACGTAAACAAATCGGCGATATCGTACGCCGCTATGCAATATTTTATTTTGTTGGCAATGACTGCAAATACTGCGCAGTCGAAGCTAACGAGTTAAAACGCCTTGAGTATACTTACAAAATCACAGTACGGGTGATTTCACTGGATGGTACGACTGTACCACAATACCCTACTCCGACCGCTGACAAAGGGCCATTTCCCAAGAGAAATGCAATTTAACCTTACATAAAAAAGGTCATTGCTGACCATAAGATTATTTTACACCAA
>DAHXMX010000198.1 GCA_027371515.1 Neisseriaceae bacterium | reverse complement strand
AATGTTACTGATTTAGGTCCGTTTGTTCTTGGTGGAAGGATTATTGTGTTTAATCGTAAGCTTACTCCTGATGAAACCAGCATGATTTGGATTATCAGCAGCAATTGCTGTACATGCTATAGTTGCTGTAAATAACATATTTATGATTTTTTTCATTTTATATCTCTTGTTAAATCTATACAAAATATCTTCAATTTCAAACTAATAACACCAGTAGATACTCCAGTAGATACTAATTTAATAAGTTGCCTTTAAGCGCATTGAAAAAGTACGTAGGTGATTAATCCCGCTTTCTTCAGCCTTTTTGCACCAATCTTGAAGTTTAGCTAATAACTCTTCACGACTAAGGTTAGATCTTATCCACAACGATGATATCTCAGCACGCAAAGTAAAAATCTTTTTAAATAACGCACTATTGGCAATTAGTTTTTGAATAGTTTTTTGCTCATCAACTGTTAATTGATCTTGGTCTTTGGTTAACATGATTTTCACTTTGTTCCAAGATATGTTTTCTTTAATATTGTTTTGTAACCGCACAATTTCATTTTTATAATCTTGCTTTAATGCTTTAGCATATTGCGCCATTAAATTATAACGATTAACAATAATAGCTTCTAGTGTTGCAAAATCAGGTGTACTATTTGGAATTTGTTTAACATGAGGCACAGGATTTACTTTTTTAACTTGTGCCAAACCAAGTTTAGATAAGATACATATCCATACCCAACCAATATCAAACTCATACCATTTGTATGAAAATTTAGCACTAGTTGCAAAAGTGTGATGATTATTATGTAATTCTTCTCCACCAATCCAGAAACCTATAGGAAATATATTGCGTGCTGCATCTTGATTTTCAAAATTACGATAACCAAACCAATGTCCAATACCATTCACCACACCTGCTGCATGAAATGGTATCCAAATCATTTGAATTGCCCATATTGTAAGTCCTATCGGGCCAAACATAATCAAATTAATTACCAATGTAATAACCACACCAAGCTTATTATGTTTAGTATAAATATTTTTCTCTAACCAATCATCTGGTGTCCCTCGACCATATTTTTCCATGGTTTCTTTATTTTTAGCTTCTGCTTGATATAATTCAGCACCTTCCCAAAATACTTTTTTAATCCCTAATACTTGCGGTGAATGTGGATCACCTACTTTATCTGAAAAAGCATGATGCTTACGATGAATAGCAGCCCACTCTTTGGTCACCATTCCTGTTGTCATCCATAACCAAAATCTAAAAAAATGACTAACAATCGGATGCAATTCAAGCGCTCTATGCGCTTGATGACGATGCAAATATATAGTTACCGACAAAATAGTAATTTGAGTAACAATAAATGTGTACAACACATAACCCCACCAAGGCAAATTAAATAAGCCATGTGATAAAAATTCTTTAATCATAACAATCTCTCTTTTCTTTATTTATTATTTTACATTATTATTATATATATTCATTTAATTACTACTTAGGTATATGAATACTAACTGTATCATCATCAAGTAGTATATATCCGCCACCTGTTCTGTCTGTCCAGTCAGGTATTTCGTATCTTTCTATCTCACCATCTTGTATCTTAATCCTATAAAAACCAGGTCTATGTGTATGTCCATGAATAACTACACTCGCATTTTTTTGTTTAGCAATTTTAATAATTGTACTATCTACCACATGGTATATATCTTGTGGTTTCGCATTATATACTGCCGCTGATTTAGTTTCAAGTTTATGTTTTAACCAATACCTAAAGCTAATCGGTGTCTTATATAATAACCATTTAGTAATTGGATTTTGCAACATTTTTTTAGATCTT
>DAHXMX010000197.1 GCA_027371515.1 Neisseriaceae bacterium | reverse complement strand
GCTAATTTATTAACAATTCTTGTTTGTCCATTATGTAAAGGCAAATTAGAAAAAGTAAAAGAAGAGTTAGTATGCAATAAATGCAAACTAGCATACCCTATTGATGATGGTATACCAGTGATGTTGATTGATAACGCTCGAAAAATAGACTAATATGAATAAATTTAAAGTTATAATTCCTGCGCGTATGCAGTCAACACGCCTACCTAAAAAAATGATATTAGATGTCTGTGGTATACCGCTAATTATTCATACGGCAAAACAAGCATTAAAAAGTAACGCAACAGATGTAATTGTTGCAACTGATCATGAAGATATTTTTTGTATATGTCAAAAATATAAAATAAATGCAATAATGACTAGCGATAAACATACTTCAGGTACAGATAGATTAGCCGAAGTAGTAAAAAAGCTAAATTTTCATGATGATGAAATAATTATTAATGTTCAAGGCGATGAGCCATTAATTGAACCAGAATTAATCAATGCATTAGCTGATTTTATCATCAAAAAAGGCAACCCAATTGCAACTATTGCACATCCAATTACAGAGGATGTATTTAATCCCAATATAGTTAAGGTAGTAATGGATATTCAACAAAATGCATTGTATTTCTCACGAGCGCCAATTCCATATTATCGTGATGGTTATCAAAACATCCAACATCCAGTTTTACCGTCACAGTTATCAATTCTTCGTCATATTGGAATATATGCATATTCAGTAGATTTTTTAAAAAAATATACCTTTCTTAGTTATAGCCCTGTTGAAGCAATTGAAAATTTAGAACAATTACGTGCGCTGTATCATGGCTATAAGATAGCGGTATTAACCACCACTCATCCACCAAAACCAGGGGTTACTTTAAATGATATGAGCAATTTATTACCAGATTATGCAAATATTGCTATTCGTGAGGCAATAGTTGAGTTTAACAACAAAATTCATGGTTTTAGTATGTATGATGCAGTATTAACTGGAGTGGAAACACGTACATCATCTCCAGTTAGAATTAAGCGTGGCAATGATTATCAAAGCATTAATATTCGTGGCCTATATCCAGCAGGAGAGGGCGCAGGATATGCAGGTGGCATTTTGTCCGCTGGAGTAGACGGAATTAAAGTTGCTGAAGCTATTGCTACTGCCATTTTAAGTTTATAATGTTTTAGCTATAACTTATTATTCATAATAAGTTATTAAATAGTTATTAAATCTTTTGAATAAGTAGTTGTTCTTTATTTTCTTTGTCGATAAATACAGAATCAACGCATTCATTTTGTAGACTTAATAAACCTAAATAATTATATTCCCTTTGCACTATTTCAACTACTATACCGACTTCTTGATTATGCATGATTGGGCTAAATAATTGTTGCCCAATTTTGAGTTGACTATCACTAACAAAACGATATAAACTGCGTTTTGCTTTACCTAAATAATGTGTACGGGCTACAATCTCTTGTCCAGTATAACAGCCTTTTTTAAAACTAACTCCATTAATTTTGTCAAAATTGATATGCTGAGGTATAAATTTATCTTGGGTATCAGAATATATGAAACTAATTCCATGATTAATTAAGGTGTGTTTAAATTCTAGAGTACTGTGTGTAATATTACAATATGATTTATCATCATTAATTAGTGCAATATAGTGAGTTGGGACTATTTCAATAATCTTATCAACATTTAATAACGTATTATTAGAGTAGATAATAGTTGTTCTTAATTCATCAATAGTAACTTTAGAGCGTAAAACAAACATTTTAAGCCGCTTAATTATATTTTCAATTATCAAAATTAGCGGAGAAGATAGTAAAATTTTTCTACAAGGTC
>DAHXMX010000196.1 GCA_027371515.1 Neisseriaceae bacterium | reverse complement strand
CAATGTTAAACCATTGGCACACGAATAAGCATTAACAATATGTAATGCTTTTAACCCTTTACCTCGTTGGTGCGAACCACGTAATGTTTTCCCATCAATTGGAATCACATTCTCTGGGAACAACTCCTTCAGCCTGCCTATCCAATTTAAAAATGATTCATTGAATTCAGACGGCTTTAAAATAGCAACCACTCTTTCCAATGTATCATGTGATGGAACTCCATACGGCAATGCTAGATATTGTTTAAACCACTCTGCATGCAGGTTTGCAAATTCTTCTATTTCAATAAAGTCTGTCATTCCAGACAGTATACCGCATATACATATTGCTATTACATCAAGCAATAAATGCCTTTTATTCTTATACCTTGAATCCTTCAAACCTCCAAAACATTCGGCAAACGTACTATTAAATGTATTTGATAACTCCATTGTGGCACCTCTCCAAAGTTTAGATGCCACAACAATAATACATTTCAAGCTATCCGTGCAAATTTAATATGCGTTTACCCTGTATCAAGGGAATAAAAATATGCAAGCAAATTAACCAAGCGCTATAATAACATATTTATGCCAAATATATATATAAAAAAATGTTTTTACTGAGAGTTTTATGCTTACAATTAATCTCCAAACGAAACAAGTTCAAATTTTTTTGCTATCATATACATTGATATTGTTATTTAGTGCATTATTTATCTTGCCAGTACATGATACATACTATTATTTTACATGGTCACAAAAATTACAATTATCTTACCTAGATGGTCCACCATTAATTGCTTATTTAATATACATTACAACTTATATTTTTGGTAATACGTTTTTTGCAATAAATATAATATCCGTAATATGTTTACTTGGTTCTGGATATTTAATTTATCAAATCTTAAAAGATAACCAAAATACACAAGCTGCGACTATTGGATTATTAATCTGGTTAACCTACCCTTTTGCTTCAACTAGATTTATTATTACCAGTATGACATTAGATGGTATCGAAGCAACAACATCATTACTAATAATTTATTTTGTTAATAAACTCATTCTTAGTAATAATAAAAAATATATTTATTTAATTGGAATTGCAGTTGGTTTATCATTAATTGCAAAATATAATAACATTTTGCTAATTATAGCACTTATAATTTATATGTTATCTCATAAAACATATAGACAGTACCTATTTAGTTATCAATTTATCATCTCGATTATTATCGCTTTAGTTATATTTAGCCCTGTTCTTATTTGGAACTATCAACATGATTTTGCTTCATTTAAATATCAACTCCATGTTCATGATTGGACAGGAAGTTATGATGAAGTAAATAACAAAGCTAATTATGGTATAAAAGGTATATTTTTTTATTTAGTTAGCTGTGTATTAGGTACACTACACGTGTTATTAATAACATTATGGTACTTACTTTATAAACATAATAAACAAACACTATCTCCAATTGTTAAAATCTGTTTATTCAGCAGCATTTTTATCTTTACATTTTGGTTATATAAATCATACTCAGCACATATCGGACTTAACTACATGCTCAGTTTAAGTGGATTACTTATTATAATAATTGCAAGTTTAGCTACAACATATATATCTACAAAAAAAATATGGTTTTTTATTTTACTTTGTGCTACAATCTCAACTATAATGCAGGTAGATCGTTCAATTGTGCATGATCGTGATAGTGTTGATTATGCTAAATATGTTCTTAATGGACCACTTACAAGACCTTTTGCCAAATAGTTTATTAATTTGCATCCGCTGAGGTGAGGTGCACCACTTGAGGGCTTAATTTTGAGCTATAATTTGTAACTAAAAATTGGAGTCAAA
>DAHXMX010000195.1 GCA_027371515.1 Neisseriaceae bacterium | reverse complement strand
AATCAAAAGCAACTTGACTAAGTGTAACATTAGCTGTAGGTTGATGATAATAAATAGTTCCACCATCAGCACTCAAATATTGTTCAGAAAATTGACCAGCTGCATTAATCTGTGGCAACAGCGAAGCTCTACCCTGAACTTGACTCTCTTGTCCAGCTAAATTTTTAGCAATAGAACTTAAAAAATCAGCATTATAATCAAGTGCGCTATCATATGCATTAACTAAATCAAACCCCGTAGCATATGAAAAACAAAAACTAAAAGCGCACGCACTACATATTTTAATTAATCGATCATTCCATCTTTTTTGCATTTATATATCCAAAACATTATGTAACTAAACTTGCATATGAGCGTCAATTAAATCAAGCTAAACAGGCATTTAAAGTAGGCACGGTAACTGTTGCGGATGTTAACGATGCACAATCTGGTTATGATGCTGCTGTTGCACAAGAGATTCAAGCGAATAATGATTTAATTAATAAAAAAAATATATTTAGAAATATAACCGGTCTTGATCCTGATCAAATTCAGTCATTGGTTAAAGATATTGATTTGGTAAATCCCGATCCTGATATTCTTGAGAAGTGGTCTGATATGGCTAAAAGTGGCAACATAGAGATTAAAATTGCCAATAAACAATTACAGATGGCTTCAGAAGATGTTAATATTGCTAAATCTGGGCATTTACCTACAGTTAATGTAGTTGGTAATTATCAGTATCAAGGTGGTGGTAATGTAGATGGTGGTAGTCAATCGTTAAAACAAGCTGCAAATGTACCGGGTAGTTTTGTTTCTCAATTTAGTGTTGCTGGTGTTGGTGTACAAGCTAATTTACCTATTTATCAAGGTGGTGCAGTTAGTTCTCAAATTCGTCAAGCAGATGCTTTATATGTAGCTATGTCGCAAAAACTGGTAGCTAAAGAGCGTGAGGTTGATCAAAATGTTAAGAATGCTTATTGGAAAATTCAAAATGGTGTGAGTATTGTAAAAGCTCAAACGCAAGCATTAAAATCAGCTCAAGTTAAGCTTAAATCTGATGAAACTGGTTATCAAGTTGGGGTTAGAAATAGTGTTGATTTAGTTAATTCTGAGAAAAATTATTTTCAAGCTCTGCAAAGTTATAATCAGTCACGTTATCAATATTTAAATGCTCGTTTAGAATTAAAGTATTATGCTGGTCAAATAAATGTTGATTTTTTGAAAGAAATTAATATTAATATTGATAAACAAAAGGCAGCTTTGGCAATAACTAATCAGCTGAAAAACAACTTAAAGAATTAATAATAAAAAATGAATATACCATATGTTTTTGGATTGAATTATAATAGTGCGACTTTTAAAATAAGAGAACAGTTAGCATTTACGGCAGATGAAATAGCTAAAGTTATGATTAGACTTCAATCATCTGGAGTAACTAAAGAGGTGGTGATTTTATCTACTTGTAATCGTACTGAGATATATTGTGTTTGTCAAGATATAGATTTTGTGATTAATGCAGTTTGTGATATTAAAAATATATGTCCAAGAACTCTTCGTCGCTATTGCTATATTTATTCTAAAGAAGATTGTGCTAGGCATTTATTTCGTGTGGTGTCCGGTTTAGATTCTATGGTTTTAGGTGAAAGTGAAATAGTATCTCAGGTAAAAAACGCATGGAAAATATCTAAAGATTATAATACCGTAGGTACTATGCTTGCAGTTATTTTTCAAATGTCATTGAGTGTACAGAAGGATGTTCGTACTAATACAGAGATTAATAATATTCAAGTATCGATAGGAAGTGCAGTTAAAAAAATTATTAGTCAAAATTTTAGTGATGTTAAAAATATTAAAATTGCTTTTGTTGGTGCTG
>DAHXMX010000194.1 GCA_027371515.1 Neisseriaceae bacterium | reverse complement strand
AATTGCTATTTTTGTTTCAGTATTTTTATTATACCCATTAGGTCAAGCAAGTTGGTTCTTTGCACCTAGTTTTGGTGTTGCGGCAATCTTCCGATTCTTATTATTCTTACAAGGTTTCCACAACTGGACATTAAACCCATTCCATATGATGGGTGTTGCAGGTATTTTAGGTGGTGCTTTACTTTGTGCGATTCATGGTGCAACTGTAGAAAATACATTATTTGAAGATGGTGATGCAGCAAACACATTCCGTGCGTTTACACCAACACAATCTGAAGAAACATACTCAATGGTTACAGCTAACCGTTTTTGGTCACAAATTTTTGGTGTAGCATTCTCAAACAAACGTTGGTTACACTTCTTTATGTTATTTGTTCCTGTAACAGGTTTATGGACAAGTGCTATCGGTATTGTTGGTTTAGCATTAAACTTACGTGCATATGACTTCGTATCACAAGAGTTACGTGCAGCAGAAGATCCAGAATTTGAAACATTCTATACAAAAAATATTTTATTAAACGAAGGTATTCGTGCATGGATGGCAGCGCAAGATCAACCGCATGAAAACTTTGTATTCCCTGAGGAGGTATTACCACGTGGAAACGCCCTTTAATAGTAGTATAGCAGGTCGCGACATCGAGTCTACAGGTTTTGCTTGGTGGAGTGGAAATGCTCGTTTAATTAATGTTTCAGGTAAATTATTAGGTGCTCACGTTGCACACGCAGGTTTAATGGTCTTCTGGGCTGGTGCAATGATTTTATTTGAAGTTTCTCATTTTGTACCAGAAAAACCTTTATATGAACAAGGTTTTATCTGTATGCAACATTTAGCAACTTTAGGTTATGGTATTGGACCAGGTGGTGAAATCACTACAACTGTGCCATACTTTGCTGTTGGTGTAATTCATTTAATTTCATCAGCTGTTTTAGGTTTTGGTGGTATTTATCACTCATTACTAGGTCCAGATACATTAGAAGAATCATTCCCATTTTTTGGTTATGACTGGCGTGATAAAAACAAAATGACAACAATTTTAGGTATCCACTTATGTCTTTTAGGTTGTGGTGCTTTATTATTAGTTGCAAAAGCAATGTACTTAGGTGGCGTATACGACACTTGGGCACCTGGTGGAGGAGATGTTCGTCTTATTACAACTCCAACATTAAACCCGATTGTAATTTTTGGTTATGTATTCCGTTCACCTTTTGGTGGTGATGGTTGGGTTGTGTCAGTAAATAACATGGAAGATGTTATTGGTGGTCACGTATGGGTTGGTGTACTATGTATTATTGGTGGTGTTTGGCATATCTTTACAAAACCTTTTGCATGGGTACGTCGTGCGTTTGTTTGGTCAGGTGAAGCATATTTATCATACAGTTTAGCTGCGATTTGTATCATGGGGTTCACAGCTTCATTATACTCTTGGTATAACAATACAGCTTACCCAAGTGAATTATATGGCCCAACTGGTCCTGAAGCATCTCAAGCTCAAGCATTTACATTCTTAGTTCGAGATCAACGTTTAGGTGCTAATGTTTCATCAGCGCAAGGTCCAACAGGTTTAGGTAAATACTTAATGCGCTCACCAAGTGGAGAAATTATCTTTGGTGGTGAAACTATGCGTTTCTGGGATTTACGTGCACCATGGGTAGAACCTTTACGTGGTCCAAATGGTTTAGATATTAATAAAATTAAAAATGATATCCAACCTTGGCAAGAACGTCGTGCAGCAGAATACATGACACATGCTCCTTTAGGTTCACTTAACTCAGTAGGTGGTGTAGCAACAGAAATTAACTCAGTTAACTAGGTATCACCTCGTTCATGGTTATGTTGTTCGCACTTTGTACTAGGATT
>DAHXMX010000193.1 GCA_027371515.1 Neisseriaceae bacterium | reverse complement strand
TTTAGTGGTACTTGCTCCTATTATGGCATGGTTATGGAATTTTACGCGTAAGATAAACCATGAACCAGGTTATGCAGGTAAATTTACGCTTGGTTTATTAATGGCAACTTTTGCTTTTGTTTTTATTGTTTTAGGCATTTTACAAGCTGCACATTTTGGGAAAATGAGTTTAATATGGATTATTTTATGCTATATTTTACTTGGATTCGGTGAATTATGCGTTTCTCCCAATGGATTGGCTTTAGTAACCAAATATGCTCCTCAAAATTTATCTGGTGTAATGATGGGATTATGGTGGATGATAAATGCTTTTGCAGGTTTAACTGCTGGATTGCTTGCACAGTTAATTGGTTTTCAAAATGCTGCATCATTACCAGTTGATGAGCAATTAAGTATTTATAATAATGGATTTATTCAAGTAACTATTCTTGGGTTTATAATTACTTTTATATTATTTTTGATTAGAAATAAAATTGATGGGAAAAAATAAAATGATACTGCTTGCAAATTATGAAGGTAGATCAGGGGTTGAATATGCTGCTAAACTTTTAGCACGTGGAGAAAATGGCTTAAGAGCAATTGTTGAAGGCATTAAAATTGTTGAAAGTAACTTAGATATTCATACAGTTGGGATGAGTTCTTGGCCAAATATATTAGGTCAGTTGCAATTAGATGCCGCAGTTATGGATGGTAATACACGTAGAACTGGTGCTGTTGGCGCTCTGCGTAATTATAAACATCCTGTAGAAGTAGCGTATAGAGTAATGACTGATATTGACCACGAAATATTAGTAGGTGATGGGGCAGAACGTTTTGCACATGAGATTGGTGCTGTAACTGCAGTTAATGAAACTAATAGTTCATTAACTGCTTGGCGTAAACATCTTGAAAATGTTTTGACAGCGGAACAAAAACAATTATTTCCCAATATTAGATTGCTAGATATTAAAAGTCAAGCAGTAGATCCTGAAAAATTATTTGATACAACGGTATATTTGAGTATTGATCATGAAGCGCGAATCTCTACTGCAACTAGTACATCAGGTTGGGCATGGAAATATCCTGGTCGTTTAGGCGATAGTCCGATTATTGGTGCTGGAAGCTATGCAGATAGTCGCTATGGAGCATGTGCTTGTACACATACTGGTGAAATGAGTATTCGCGCTGGAACTGCACGAAGTGTGGTATTATATCTAAAGATGGGATTAAGTGTTAGTGATGCTGTATACGAGTCTGCGCGTGATTTGGCAGATTTAAAAACTGGATACTTAGATGAAGTAACAATTCATGCTGTAGATAAAGATGGTAATTATAAAGTTATTGGTCTTAATTCTAGTGAAACTATTCGTTATGTCGTTTGGACACCTAGTATGTCAGCACCACAAGTATGTGAAGCCGAGATTATAAATTTATAATAATTACATATTGTTGCTGTTGTAACAATAGCTTTAATTTTGATTTTAATTTAGTTTATTATCCTCGCCCTTTTTTAGGGCGTGGATAAATGTTGATATATTACTATCGATTTTTTGTAAGTGCTTTCTTGTTAAATGGCAGCATTCTTAATAAAAGTTGATCTTTTTTTAGAAAATGATGATATAGTGCAATTAATATATGTCCAATTGCTAAAATTATTATAGCGTGTGCCATTGTTTCATGTAACTCTTTGATTGTATGTGTTACATGTTTAGGATATGTATGTATAATAGTTGGTATAACAATAGTATTTAAATAAATTAGTGAATATCCTTTGGCTTGAACTAATAAAACTCCACTAAGTGGTATTAAAAACATTAAACAATAAAGTAGCAATTGTCCAAGTTTTGCAATAATATTTTCAATAGGTGAAATTTCCTGTAATTTGGTTGGATATTTTGATGAAAATCTCCATA
>DAHXMX010000192.1 GCA_027371515.1 Neisseriaceae bacterium | reverse complement strand
TTGACATCCACCCCGCCCTAAAGGGCGAGGATTCCTACGTTGCTAACCCAAGAGCTAGCTAATTCGGTGGGTTCCTGCTTCAGCGTAGCATTTTGAATGCTCGGCATTCCATCTACTCCACAGGCTAACACGGCAAGTCCTGCCGCTTTTATATTTAGGCTCGCATTGAGATCAGCATTCATTGATAGTCCACACTTCACACATCTAAAACTAGCTTGGTTTTTGCGATTATCTGCATGTATGTGTCCACAACATGAGCATTTTTGTGAGGTATATTGTGGATTTACTTCAATTAACTCTGTTCCGTAGTTATATTTGAGCTTATAGACTAGAAATTGGCGAAACATTCCCCAACCTTGATCAAGTATTGACTTATTAAACCCTGATTTTTGTTTTACCATTTTACCGTGTTTATTAGCTGTACCTTTTGCTGATTTACTCATGTTTGGTATTTTGAGTGCCTCAACTGTTACATAGGCATAGCTTTTACTTATTGCGGTAGTAACTTTGTGTACAAAATCATTTCTGATATTGGCTATCTTGCTATGCAGTTTGCTAATCTTGACTTTTTGCTTATTCCAGTTACTGCTAAATTTGGTTTTGCGAGCAAGGTTTTTTTGGAGTTTGGCTAATTTGGCTTGATGTTCTCGCAACGGGTTGATGCTATCAAGTTGATTGCTACTTATTTGTTTGCCTTGGTACTCAAAGCTAATAGCATCACTGCTACTCACTGCTTTGACTATCCCAACATCAATACCGATTGCACGATTAGCATTTACCCATTCTGGGTTTACTTGGCTTAATGGTCGTTCAGTTTGTAACGATACGTACCAATGACCAGCTTGTTTGCTGATGGTGACGTTTTTGATTACACCAAGAACATCACGACTCTTGTGGTAACGAATATAACCAATCTTTGGCACAAATATACGGCTATTCTCAATATCATGCTTAACTGTACCATTCCAGCTAAAACTATCTTTTACACCACGCTTTTTAAATACTGGGTAACGTTTGGGATTGGTTTTACTTTTAGCTTCAGATACTGCTTGCCCAAGTTCCTCAAGTACAATCTGCAATGATTTAGAGTAGGCATCTTTCAAAAATGCAGTCTCCGGATGTTGCTTCCATTTAGTTAGCAATGCTGATAGTTGATTATATGGGTTAAACTTGAAGAATGTGCTTATACCTTCGGCATCTCCAGCATTCATTTTAGACATTTGCACCACTGTGCGATAGTCTTCATCATCTTGTTTTACCAAAGCAAGAGCTTTATTCCAGACAAAGCGACAAGAGCCAACTATTTTAGTTAATTGACGCTCAATTTCGCTATTAGGTACAATTAGTCTAAACTTGTAACCTTTGCGTTCTTTATCTTGTTTTACTTTGCTTGATTTAATCATGATACCTATATTATACTATTGGTCTATGAAAAATACAACACTAAAAACAAGCGATTTACAAAAAAGAAGACAAGAGATTAGAACAGGCAGGCATTGCGTGTTCAATCTGCATGTCCATTTGGTATTTGTTACCAAATACCGCCAAAAAATCTTTACCAAAGAACACCTTGATTTTATGCGTAAGGTATTTGTGGATATATGCGTCGATTATCAGGCTAAACTGATTGAGTTTGACGGTGAAGTCGAGTATGTGCATTTGTTAATCAACTATCCGCCACAGGCGCAAGTGTCTAAAATGATCAATAGTCTTAAAGGCGTATCTAGTAGGTTGCTCAAAAAACAATTTCCAAGTATCACAAAATGGTACTTCAACAACAAATCGCTTTGGTCGCCCAGCTATTTTGCTGCTTCATGCGGTGGTGCTCCAATTGGCATTATTCGTCAATACATTGAGCAACAAAAAACACCAGAATAGCTACGCTAGCTTAACGCCTTATATCCTCCCCCTGAAGGGA
>DAHXMX010000191.1 GCA_027371515.1 Neisseriaceae bacterium | reverse complement strand
AGGAGCATTAGCCCAGACGGTATGTAAAATTCTAATTGTAATTGGTTTATTAGTTGCATCATTTTCTTACTTTGGTAATAAGGTTAGTTGGGGATTTAGTATATTGTTTAATTAATAAGAGTTACTATGATGCGAAAAATAACTATTCATAAATCATTATATCGTCCAGTATTGTTTGTTGGTTGTGAAAGACTACCGTTTACTATTGTAGTAACATTAGGTGGTGTACTAATCATGGCGTATCAAAATATTACAATATTAATTATAGTATCTGTTTTATATCTTACTAGCCTTATTATTATTCGTAAAATCAATGAAAATGATGCACAGTTTTTTTTAATTCTTGCTCGTTTTATTCGTTATACCAATGATTATTATCGATCGTCTGAATTTTATCCTGGGCGTTATACTAAATCTATATTTAATAAATAAATATTTATGATAAATAAGCTATTTAATTTAGGTGTATTTAAAGGTAATAATTATGGTTTATCTGATTTATTAATGTATGCCATTTTTATTCATGATGGAGTTATATTACAAACAGATGGATCATTTTTGTGTGCGTTTTGGTATCAAGGCTATGATCTTGAAACATCATCAGATGATGAGTTAGCTATTGTATCTAGTAAGATTAATAATGCTTTTAATTTATTGGGTAATAATTGGCTTTATCATATTGATACTATTCGCTATCGCGCTAAGGGTTACACTGATATTAAAGATAATTGTTTTTATCATCATGTATTTGAGCAAATCGATAATGAGAGACGTATAATTTATCAAGCTGACGGTGTGCATTTTGAGAGTAAATATGCAATTAGTTTTACCTTTAAACCACAATCTGAGTTGAAAAATAAATTTGCAAATTTATTTTATACTGTCAATAATAAAATAGATTATTTTTATCATTTAAAACCATATTTGGCTAAAATCAGTGAATTAGAATCCTTGTTAAGTGATGAATTAAATTTGGTTAAAATGAATAATCAAGAACTTGCTACGTATTTGAGTTGGTGTATAACTGGTGAATATACTAATATTAAATTACCAGTGAATTTTGGTACTTATTTAAAAAATCTGTTAGCTGCAAAAGATTTATTAAATAGTAAAGATTTTAGAGTTGGTGATAAATTTGTTAAGATAGTTAGTGTCTCTGGTTTTCCAAATGAAAGTTATCCCGGTATTTTAGATAAATTAAATAATCTGCCATTTGAATATCGCTGGACAACTAGATTTATCCCGGTTGGGCAATATGAAGGTAATAAACTTATCGACAGAATTTCAAACTTATGGTTTCAAAAAAGAATCAGTGCAATCGATACCATTAAATTATCTTTAGCTATTGATTCCAATATTAAAATTAATCAACACTCTGATTTTAATTACCATGATGCTGAAAAAGCTCGCTTTATAAGTGATAGTGGTGAAGTAAAGTTTGGTATGTATACAGCGACATTTACCTTAATGGATAATGATCCGTTGCTCGTTGAGTTTAATGCGCAGCAAATTCAAAGTATATTACGTGGACTTGGTTTTCAAAATCAAATTGAGCGTTATAATTCTTTAGAAGCATATTTAGGTAGTTTGCCTGGATATGGCTACGCTAATGTGCGTAAATGGTTAGTGCATAGTTTAAATTTAGCTGATCTAATGCCAAGTACTGCCATCTGGTCCGGATTAGATTGTAATCCGTGTAAATTATATAAAGATAATAACCCTCCGTTGTTTTATGCTAAAACAACAGGTGATACGCCGTTAAGGCTATCTCTTCATGTAGAAGATAACGGTCATACATTAATAATTGGTCCTACTGGATCAGGTAAATCTACGCTACTTAATTTTTTAATTAGTCAACATTTTCGGTATAAAAATGCTCGTGTGTTTTTTTTCGATAAAGGTCGCAGTTCGTTACCATTATGTTATGCCGTAGATGGCAATTTTTTTGATATTGGTG
>DAHXMX010000190.1 GCA_027371515.1 Neisseriaceae bacterium | reverse complement strand
GTAGCAGTTCTTGAACCAGATGAAAACTGCCCAAGTCACAAAATCGCTGATTATCATATCAAGAAACCATACGCAGAAGAAGAGAGAAAAAACTCTGGAATTAATAATCTAAAAATCGAATTTAATAAAGTACATGGCTTTTATATTGAGGTATCAAATAGTAACTTAAATAAAATTCCTGATAACTATCGCCGTACTCAAACTTTAAAAAATGCAGAACGTTTCACTACTGAAAAACTAAAGCAATTTGAATTAAAAGCTCTTAAAGCTCAAGAAAACGCACTTAATTTAGAAAAAAAACTTTTTGAAGAATTAATTGAATGGTTAAATAATTACGTTACCGAGTTACAAAAATTAGCTCACGCAATTGCAAGTCTTGATGTATTACATTGTTTTGCTAAAATAGCTCTTGAATATAATTACACTAGGCCAATTTTTAACAAAAATAAAAAAATACACATCACAGATGGACGTCATTTAGTTGTTGAACGTCAAATTGAGAATTTTATAGCTAATAATACTCAGCTTGATGAGCACAACACATTTATATTAATCACGGGACCCAATATGGGCGGTAAATCTACTTATATGCGCCAAGTAGCAATAAATGTAATTTTGGCTCATATTGGTTCATATATTCCAGCTACTAATATGACAATTGGAATAGTGGATAAAATATTTACCAGAATAGGTGCATCAGATGATTTATCTCAAGGCAAATCTACATTTATGGTAGAAATGAGTGAAACTGCCAATATACTAAATAATGCAACACAGCATTCGTTAATCTTAATGGATGAAATTGGACGAGGCACATCTACTTTTGATGGATTAGCATTAGCCAATGCTATTGCGCGATATATTATTGAACGTATTCAAGGATACACCTTATTTGCGACTCATTATTTTGAACTAACAGATTTAGCCAATCATTATAATATGGTTCAAAATGTTCATTTAAGTGTAGTTGAAAATAATGATGAAATTGTATTTTTACATAAAGTATGTAGCGGAAGCGCACAAAAAAGCTATGGTATTCAAGTTGCATCATTAGCTGGAATACCTCGACTAGTAATTAATCAAGCCAAAAAATTTTTAATTCAATTAGAATCAAAAGTAAAACCACAAGATGATTTATTTACAAATAATGAACTCGTTATAAAAAATGTTACTTCATCATTAAACGCAAATAAAATTAACATAATAGAACAATTACAACAATTAAACCCAGATGAAATAACAGCTAAAGAAGCTTACGATTTAATTTATAAATTTAAACAACAATTACAAGGATAATTTAAATGATAAAAGTAGGAATAGTGATGGGAAGTAACTCGGATTGGAAGACTATGTATCACGCAGCAAAAGTATTAAAAGATTTTGGTGTTAATTATGAAGCGCTAGTAGTATCTGCTCACCGTACTCCAGACTTTATGTTTGAATATGCCGAATCTGCAGAAGCTCATGGATTAAAAGTTATTATTGCTGGAGCTGGAGGTGCTGCACATTTACCAGGAATGATAGCCAGTAAAACGATTGTACCTGTATTAGGAGTACCGATTGCGTCTGGGTATCTCAATGGACAAGATTCGCTATTATCGATTGTACAAATGCCTAAAGGTATTCCTGTTGGAACCATGGCAATTGGTGAAGCTGGAGCAATTAATGCTGCGTTACTTGCTGTTGCAATTCTAGCTCGTTATGATGAAACACTAGCCATTAAATTGCACGATTTTAGAAAAAATCAAACTCAAATGGTAAAAAACATGGATTTGCCAGAGGTTAATTAATATGACTACACAACAAATAATCACCCCTCCGGAATGTTTAGGTATAGTTGGAGGCGGACAACTCGGTAGAATGTTTATCATAGCAGCCAAACAAATGGGCTATAAAGTAGCAGTTCTTGAACCAGATGAAAACTGCCCAAGTCACAAAATCGCTGATTATCATATCAAGAAACCATACGCTGA
>DAHXMX010000018.1 GCA_027371515.1 Neisseriaceae bacterium | reverse complement strand
TATGTAAAAGGTAGTGGTATAGTATTAAATGAACCATCGATAGTTGCAATAGAAAGAAGTGAACTTGGCAAACGGATTATTGCAGTTGGTCATGAAGCTAAACATATGCTGGGTAAAACTCCTCAGCAAATTGAGATTGTACGTCCATTGAAAGATGGTGTTATTGCTGATTTTGTTGTAACTGAACAAATGATAAAATACTTTATTAAAAAAATTGGAGCAAAAAGAAATTTTATATCTTTTCCACCGAATATTGTTATTTGTGTGCCATGTGGCTCAACACAGGTAGAACGTCGTGCAATTAAAGATTCTGCATTATCTGCTGGTGCGCGTAAAGTATTGTTAATTGAAGAAGCTATGGCAGCAGCCATTGGTGCTAATCTTCCTGTATCATCAGCTAGTGCATCAATGATTATAGATATTGGCGGCGGTACTACTGAAATTGGGATTATTTCATTAGGTGGGTTAGTATATGCTAATTCAATTCGTGTGGCAGGCGATAGAATGGATGAGGTTATTGCTAATTATATTCGTATTAAGCATGGATTGATAATTGGAGAATCTACAGCTGAAGAAATTAAGAAAAATTTTGCTACGGCACATGAATCAATTGAAGGTGTTGATATATCAATTAAAGGACGTAGTGCTTATAAAGGCTTACCTAAGGAGATTTTTATAAATTCGTCTGAATTAAGAGAAGCATTGAAAGAAACATTTGAGGCTATTGTCAATGCAATTCATCTTGCATTAGATTCAACACCACCTGAATTATCTGCTGATTTACTTAACAATGGCATCACCTTAACCGGTGGTGGTTCACTAGTTAAAGGTTTAGATTTATTAATTCATCAAGAAACATCTCTTAAAGTGACAGTTGCTGAAGAACCGCTGTTATGTGTAGCTAAAGGTTGTGGTATTTCGTTAGATTTAATAAATAATAACATTCTATATCTTGATCGTTTTAAATAATGTTACGCTTTAGATTCTGGTTGGCATGTTTTAGTATTTTATTAATAATATTAGATAAATATTCTTTTATTGGTAAAATACGTGATTATATTTCTATATTTTTATTAAAACAAACCACTATGATACAATATAGCATAGTTGATTATACACATTTAATATTTCTACAATATAATAAACAAAACCAACTGCAATCTGAAAATCAACAGTTAAAGCGTGAGCTCGAGCAATATGTCATCAAAGATAAACAATTAGCTAATTACAAAAGGGAAGCATCGTCAATTAGTGAATTAAACTCACAGTATAGATTGTATGATCATTATAATGTAATTATTGCTAAAGCTATCATTGATATTAATTATCTAGTTAATAATAAATTACTAATTGATAAGGGTACGGATAACGGAATAAACATAGGAGATACAGTAGTTAATAAAGAAGGTGTTATTGGGCAGATTGTATTAGTTAATAATAATAACGCTCAAGTGCGGTTGATTACTAGTCCAAGTAGTAGTATATACTTACAGTCATCAAAAACAAAAGTAAAAATGTTGGCAGAAGGCATTGGTGATGGACAAATTTCAGTTAAATTTATTAATAAAAATGAAAAATTACAAATTGGTGATATTCTAACAACTACAGGACTTGATGACTTATATCCAAGTGACATACCTGTTGCCAGAATTACTAAGATATTTTATCAAAATAATGGCTTTAATTCTGCTTTATGTGTTCCAGTTACTGATTTTAATAAGCTTCAATATGTATCGGTACTAAAAAATGCAAGTAAATAAGTTTCGTTTTACAGGTGTAATGTTAATTTTAACTTTAACTTTAATTCAATATTTAATTAATCAAAATACGACTTTATATCTGGATATAATTGGAGTGTTATCTATAAGTGTAATGCTTACCAATAATTATAGTCTAACTACATTGACTATTGTATCGTTATTTGCTGATTTAATTGGGCGTTGGTACTTGGGTACACATTTACTTGCTGGATTGGTTACTAGTTTATTTACTGGCTATTTCATTAATTTTTATTCTATATGTAATATATTTCAAAAATCATTTTTTGCTAGCATCTTTTACTTAATAATGCTTTTAGTAATTAGTTTAATTGGGTATATCACAAATAATATTACTGTGCATTTTGTTAGTTTTATTATTAATGTAATATTTATATGCCCTATTACGATTTATATTGTTAATCGTTATACATATAAAGATTCCAATTTGATGTTTATATAAAATGACTAAATCAAGAATTATTAGCATTTACGTATTTGTCGTAATTACTTTTATTATATTATTTGCACGTTATTTTTATTTACAATTAATAGATTATCAATTATGGCTTAAGCAATCAATTAATAATTATTCTTCAACTATTTTAACTAAATCAAACCGTGGAGCTATTCTTGATCGAAATAATGTAATTTTAGCTACTAATAAAATATCGTATGTAGCCGCTGTTTTAAAAAAAGATATTCCACAAAATGCAAATGATGTTTTTGAGAGTTTAGCCAAGTATATTAATTATACTGATTTGGACATTAAGAAATTTAATTTACAACGTAAATCATCTAAAAAATATGACTGGATAATATTAAAAGATGATTTATCAGATAAAGAAATCGCCATGCTAACATCTCATTTATTTGAATTCCCTTATCTACAAATATCGGCAAGAACTAAACGTTATTATCCATTTAAAGATATTTATTCACATAGTATCGGATATATTGGTCGATTAAGTCAGATAGATCAAAATAAATTACAAGAAAAAGCTCTTTCTGATTTTTATTTGAATAAAGATTATATAGGTAAAAGTGGATTAGAACAATATTATGAAAGCACATTGCGTGGTCAATTAGGACGTAAAACAATTAAAACAGATGCAAATGGTAATGAATTAGCTTTGATAAACAATAATAAACCTCAAGATGGTGATTCGATCGTATTAACAATTGATAATAATTTACAGAAAATAGCATGGGAAGCTCTAGGAAATCGTAAGGGTGCTATTGTTGCGCTAGATCCACGAGATGGTGGTATTTTAGCTTTTGTATCTAAACCGGGATTTGATCCTAACTGGTTTATTGATGGGATCGGTATTGATGATTGGAATGAATTATTTAATGATCCTCAAAAACCACTTGTAAATCGTGCATCTCAAAGTACATTTCCTCCTGGCTCGACATTTAAACCATTTATGGCAATTGCAGCTTTGGTTTTAGGTATTCGTGCTCCAAATTCTACTATCATTGATCCTGGTTATTTTACAATACCTGGCTCTAATCATCGTTTTCGTGATAGTTATCCTTATGGTCGAGGATTGATTGATTTTACTAGAGCTATTGCTGTATCATCAGATACGTTTTTTTATAAACTTGGCTATGATATGAATATTGATAATGCTGATTATATATTAAATATGTTTAATTTTGGTAAACAAACTGGAATTGATTTACCTAATGAAAAAAGTGGCGTTCTTCCATCTCGTAAATGGAAAAAAGATCACTTTAAGAACGACAAATATCAACAAAAATGGCATGCTGTTGATAGTGTTACGTTTGGTATTGGACAAGGTTTAAACAATTATACTCCTCTACAAATGGCTTATGCAACTAGTATAATAGCTAATAATGGTCGAGCCATTACTCCACATTTTTTAGATAAAATTATTGATAGTAGAGGTTATGTTGTTGAAAGTTATTTGCCAAAAATTACACAATTACCAATTCCTGAAAGTGATTTTGTTTTTGTAAAAAAAGCTATGCAAAAAGTAATTACTGAAGGGACTGGAGTATCAATATCACAAGGTTTAAAGTATACTCTTGCGGGCAAAACAGGTACTGCTCAGGTAGTATCAATGAATCGAAATAATCGTAAAGCTAAGTTTAGTGGGGCCAATTACCGCGATCATTCATGGTTTATTGCTTTTGCACCTGTTGAAAGTCCAGTCATTGCTGTTGCTGTTTTTGTTGAAAATGGAGGAATGGGCGCCGCTGCTGCTGCTCCTATTGCACGTAAGATGATAGATTTTTATATTCTAGGATCAAAACTTGCAGAAGAAAATCAACAATATGAAAAATTCACACCACAATATCAAAATGATGAAAGTAATATAGTTGAAAATGATGAAGAAAAAAATCAATAAACAAATTAAATTAATCCGCAATTTTTTTGCAATAGATAAAACAATTATTATATGTTTAATTACTTTATGTGCCATTAATATAGTAGTTCAATTATCTGCTAATGATGATCTTATTCGAAGACTGATGAGTGATATTATTTATATTAGCGTTGGAATAATTGTGCTTTTTATATTTGCTAATTTAACTACTGGACAAATAAAACATGTGGCAATACCATTTTATGTTGTGTCATTAATTTTTTTGGTTTTAGTATTAATTATAGGTGTGCGTTTACATGGAGCGCAAAGATGGCTTAATCTTGGAATTAGATTACAACCGTCTGAGTTATGTAAATTATCGGTACCTATTATTCTTGCTTATTATTTTTCAGAAATTAAGAAAAAATATACTTGGTATAACTATTTTATTGGATTTATACTAATCTTAATTCCTTTTGCTTTAATTGTTAAACAACCAGATTTAGGTACAGGTATTTTAGTATTTTTTTCGGGTTTTGTTGTATTGTTTCTTGCAGAATTGCCATGGAAATTTATCATAATTGCACTTGTTGGTTTTATTTTAAGTACGCCAATAGTTTGGAGTCATCTACATGAATATCAACAGCATCGTATATTAACCTTACTTAATCCACAATCAGACCCATTGGGTAAAGGTTATCACATTATTCAAGGAATGATCGCTATTGGTTCTGGTGGGTTTTGGGGTAAGGGTTATATGCATGGCACTCAAGCTCATTTAAATTTTATTCCGGAAAAACATACTGATTTTGTGATAGCTATCTTAGCTGAGGAATGGGGCTATATTGGAGTAGTTACCGTTCTTACAATTTATTTAATTTTAATTCTTCGTTCATTACATATAATGCGTTTAACTACAGATTTATTTTCTAGGCTTATTGCTGGTAGTATTATATTATCATTTACAATGTATATTTTAATTAATATGGGTATGGTTAGTGGTATTTTCCCAGTAGTTGGAGTACCATTGCCATTTATTAGTTATGGTGGTACTGCAACTGTGGTACTAATGTGTGGGTTTGGTATACTATTATCAATTGCAAAACAAAATAAATATTAATTTCGCTATTGTATTTCCTTGAAGCTATGCTATATTTTTAAAAAAACTTTTATAGCACAGTTAAAATTGCAGCTCCTGCAGTAAATCCACCACCAAAAGCACATAGCCCAACAATATTACCAGTTTTAGTTATTGGTAATATTTCACTCAAGCCAATAGGAATAGTACATGAAGACGTATTACCGAATTTGGCTATATTACTATAAATAAAACCTTTTGGTAATTTAAGACGATGTTCAACCGCATTTAAAATACGTTGGTTTGCTTGATGTGGAACTACAAAATCCATGTCAGTTAATAAAATACCTTGATCTACACAGCATTTATTCATCGCCAAGGACATTGTCTTAACTGCTATTGTAAATAATTTTTTACCTTGTAATGTAATGCCAGCTTTTTCATCCACAGGAATATTAAGTACGCTACCATTCTCACCAATAGCAGATAATGTAATTTGATCTAATAATAGTTTTGCTTGGTTGATATGATTATCGCCAAATAATATAGTAGCTGTTGCAGCATCGCCAAACAAGAATGCGGTATCAAAATTATTCATATCGAGACGCTTAGAGAGATTTTCAGCGGTAATTAGTAATACACGCTCATTCGGGCGAGTTTGTAAGTAGTCACGTGCTTGACTTAATCCGTACAAATATCCGCTACATGCAGCATTAGAATCATAAGCAGGAATAATGTGCTCACCATATGTGGCATATAATTTCTCAAGTATTAAACATGCCATGGAAGGTGATAAATAATCATCTGGTGAACAAGTTGCACAAATTATTAAATTAATATCACCTAATGTTAGATTATGTTTTTGTAATGCTTCAATGGCTATTTTTGCTGCAATATCAACTATTTTTTCGTCTGGTGCTAACCAATAGCGATTTTCAATACCAGTTCTTTGGATAATATCCGCGCTACTATATTCAGGGAAATTAACCACAATTTCATCAGTTGAAACTGCTCGCGAACCGGTTTTAAAGATTGGAATGCTCATACCTACACGTGTTACTTTTTTTGTATTAGTATCAAGCTTATTATTAGTTATTAATTTACGTGACACGCTAACTTTTTTTGTTTTATTATTTACTTTAACTTTACTATCTGTTAATCTGATTTTAAGTAATAATGCACCAACTGTTGCACGCTCTCCTTCAATTACACATATTTCTTCAACTATTCCACTACATGGTGATAATATTTCGCCGGCAGATTTACTAGCTTCAATGTCTACCAAAGTATCTGATTTGTTAACCTTATCACCAACTCTAACGTGTAATTTGTTAATCAATACACTTTCATCGGATGGACTAGCGCCAATTACTTCTACATTAAATAATGTATCATCAACATGATCGTCTACCTCAAATTTCACTTCAAGATTTAGTAATTCACCGCAAGCAACTAATATTTTTTCATAAGAAGGTAGTACTTCTAGTTGATTAGCAAAATTACACGGTGTGTGCGTATCAGCTTTTGTAACACGTCGAGCTTGAATTGGCTTGGTTACACGCTCAATTACTGATGCTATAATATCGCTGCTAATACTACAAGTGATATTATCTTCATGAGTAACTATCAGATTTTTTGTTTTCTCAACTGAAGCTAATATTGTATTTAAGTCATATGGTTTGATCGTTCTTAGGTCTATAATTTCAGCTGAAATGCCGGCATCATTTTCAAGTATATCAGCAGCTTGAACACAAAGTGCAACTGTATTACCATAACCAACTAATGTAATATCAGTACCTGATCTTTCAATCCTAGCTTTACCAATTGGAATTAAATAGTTATTTATATCAGTAGATGCTGTATCTTTATCTCCTAAATTATTTAATAACTTTTTAGGATATAAAAACATACTTGGGCGATTTGATTTAAATGCTGCATTTAACATTCCAGCAGCATCAGCTGCATTAGATGGTATGTATACATCAATACCAGGAATATGTGCATAAGTGGATTCGTTAGTTTGTGAATGAAATGGACCAAGTCCTGGACGATAACCACCACATGCTGCAAATATAATTACAGGACTTTGCCAACCGCCATTTGTACGCCAATACATGGTAGCTAATTCAGAATAAATTTGATTATAAGCTAATGGCATAAAATCAGCAAATTGGACAAATGCCACTGGTTTCTTACCAGTTAATGCCATACCTACTGCCACACCCACAATGGTTGATTCGCTTAATGCTGAATTGAGTACCCGATTTGGATATCTAGTTGATAATCCGCGAGTGATTCCAAAAACATCACCTTTACCATCTTCAATATCTTGACCAATTAAAATAACATTAGGGTCATTATTTAATTGCATATCAAATACATGACGCATAGATTCAAGCATAGTATAACGCTTACCATCTTGTCCAAAAGTGCCACGATATTCTGTTGATAATGGTTTTAATTCTTCAGGTAATGGAGCATAAGCATCAAATATCGCTTTTGGCTCTGTTCCAAGCTTTGCTAATTCAAGAGATGCACGAACTTCAGCAATAGCATCTTGCTTGATTTTTTCTAGTTCCTGAGCACTTATTCCTTGCTGCAACAAATAATTATAACTTGTTATTAATGGATCGTTTAATTTAGATTGATTTAACTCTTCTTCTTTGCGATATAGCTTTTGATCATCTGCATTAGAATGATTATCTAATCTATCTACATTAAATACAATAATTTGTGGTTCACGCGTAGTACGCATTTTACTAATAATTTGACCAACTAAATCATAATGCATAAATGGATTGATACCATCTATATAAGTAATAGGTATGCCCATAAATTCATTTACTTGATGATCATCAATTGAAAAGAAGGTCTTTCCTTTAGTCCGAGTTGAAATTGCTAATTCATTATTTTGAATAAAGAACAATACAGGCAGATGGCTTCTCTTGGCTTCAGCGATAGCTTCTAGAACCTCACCTTGTTGTGAAGTACCGTCACCAAAACTACAAATAACAATTGGATTGTCTTTATTGTCTTTTATAGAGTATGCAACACCAGCTGCTTGTAAAGCACTATTACCAACAGGACCAACTATACTCATAACATTAAGTTCCGGAGCGCTCATATGAGAAACCATTTGACGTCCGCAAGAATGCGATTCAGCCTTAGCTAATGCACTATAGAAAAACATTTTAGTTGAAACGCCACGAGCCATTAATAATGCTTTATCACGGTAATGCGCATGAATCCAATCAGATGGAATTAAAAACGGATTAAGTATAACAGTTCCTTCATGACCTTTACTTGTAGCCAAAAAATTAGCCTCACCACTATTAACCAACTCAAATTCAACGATGTCAGTTTCTCTTGAGGCTACCATGTGTTTATACAAGCCAAGTAAAGTATGTATTTTGGTTAACATATTAAGTATCACCTTCTTAGTTATTAATCTTAAATATTTATTGCTTAAATATTTATTGCGCCTCAACTGATGCTAAAGCAACCATATTTACTATTCTTCTTACTGAAGAAATATTGCTAATTACATGTGCAGGTTTCTTTAATCCCATTAAAATTGGCCCAACAGTTATTCCATCTGATGAGGAAACACGTAATAAATTATAAGCAATATTTGCTGATTCTATGTTTGGCATAACTAATAAATTAGCTGGTCCAACTAATGGAGAGTCAGGCATAACTTGTGCACGGATTGAAGGCATAATTGCTGCATCACCATGCATTTCACCGTCAATTTCAATTTCTGGATTACGTGATTTAATTAATGCTAATGTGTCTCTCATTTTCTGAGCAGTATGTGAATGTAAATCAGAACCAAATGAACTATGTGATAATAAAGCAACCCGTGGGCTAATTCCAAAACGTTTAATCATTTCAACTCCACGGATAGTTATCATAGCTAATTGCTCAGCTGTAGGATTATAATTCACAAAAGTATCAGTAATAAATAAACTACCGTTAGGTAACATGAGAGCATTCATAGCCCCTGCAACTTTTTGGTCATTATCATAACCAATCACATCACGTAATATATCATAATGCTCATGATATTTACCAAAAGTACCACATATTAACGCATCAGCACTACCCATTTTTAACATTAAAGCACCAATCAAAGTTGTATTGCGAATAACTTCACGGCGTGCTGCCTCTTGAGATATACCTTCACGTTTTTTCATTTCATAATATACAGTCCAGTAGTCTTTATAACGTGGATCATTTTCATTATTTATAATTTCAAAATCAATACCTGGTTTAATTCTTAAGCCCATTTTTTCAATACGTTTTTCAATTACAAATGGACGACCAATTAAAATGATTTTAGCTAGATTTAGATCTAAAATTTCTTGAGTAGCACGAAGTACACGCTCATCTTCACCTTCACATAATACAACACGTTTTGGATTTTTAGAAGCTAAATTATATACTGGGCGCATAAACAAATTAGAACGATAAATATACTGATTAAGCTTCTCAGTGTATTTAGTCATATCTGAAATTGGACGAGTAGCCACACCTAAATCCATAGCTGCTTGTGCAACTGCAGTCGATACCATAGTGATCAAACGCGTATCTAATGGTTTAGGAATAATATATTCTCGACCAAATGATAACTCTTCACCACCATATGCATTTGCTACCAATTCACTTGGCTCAATAGTTGCAAGTTTAG
Organism: Neisseriaceae bacterium; assembly: GCA_027371515.1. Classification (GTDB taxonomy): domain Bacteria; phylum Pseudomonadota; class Gammaproteobacteria; order Burkholderiales; family UBA11063; genus Aquella. The sequence continues at coordinate 3,064 of DAHXMX010000018.1, read as the reverse complement.
CAATAGCATTGACTGCGGCAATTTTCATTTCTTCGTTTATACAGGTTGCACCAACATCAAGTGCGCCTCTAAATAAAAATGGGAAACATAATACATTATTTACTTGATTTGGATAATCGCTTCTACCTGTTGCGATAATAGCATCAGGACGGACAGCTTTAACATCAGCAGGTAAAATCTCAGGAGTTGGATTAGCAAGTGCAAATACTATCGGATCTTTAGCCATTTTTAACATCATTTCTTGTGTTGCCGTACCTGGGCCTGATAACCCCAAGAAAATATCAGCATTTTCAATTGCATCAAGAAGAGTTCTATATGTGGTTTTTTGGCAATATTGTTGTTTTGAAACATCTAATTTTTCATCACGACCTTCATAAATAACACCTTTAGAATCACATACATAGATATTCTTTTTATTAGCACCAAGCGATACTAAAAGATTAAGACAAGCTATAGCCGCAGCACCAGCTCCAGATACTACTATTTTAACGTTCTCAATTTTTTTATTGGTAATTTTTAACGAGTTAATTACACCAGCACCAACTACGATGGCGGTACCATGTTGGTCATCGTGAAATACTGGGATCTTCATTCTTGCTTTTAATTTTTCTTCAATTAAAAAACATTCTGGAGCTTTAATATCCTCTAGATTAATTCCACCGAATGTTGGTTCAAGAGCGGCAACAACGTCAACAAATTTGTCAACATCGGTTTCGTTTATTTCGATATCAAAAACATCAATACCAGCAAATTTTTTAAATAAAACCCCTTTACCTTCCATAACAGGTTTACCGGCAACTGCTCCGATATTTCCTAAACCTAATACTGCAGTTCCGTTGCTAATTACTGCAACTAAATTACCTTTGTTAGTATAATCATAAGCTTTCAGTGGATCTTCAGAAATAGCGATACAAGGTGCAGCCACACCTGGTGAATATGCTAAAGCTAAATCACGCTGTGTTGCTACTGATTTAGTAGAAAGCACTTGTGTTTTGCCTGGCGTTGGAAACTGATGATAGTGTAGAGCTGCATCTGTTAATTGTGGATCTAATTTAAATTTATCTGCCATTATATTTCCTCATCAAATATTTTTGCTAATAATGGGATATTTTACTACTTTTAAGCGGATTTTGGGTAAAGAATTATTATTTTAATCAAAATTGCCAATATTTGTTTTAGTTTCGATAACTTGCAATTTATACAAACATGCATATAAAAAGCTTATGATAACACTGTAGCAAAATAAGCGTTTGTTTTTGGGTAGTTGATGTTTTATGCACTTCAATTTACAAGCAGCGGATGATAACCAACAATTATTATATGGTTATTTTTTTTTACTTGTGATATAATATAAGCAAATTTAAAAACAACATGGTGAGCTAAACTATTGCGGATATATATAAACAACAAATGAGTAACCTAGTTGCCAACACAGAATTACCAATTTATTCAATAGTTGGAGAGATAATCAAGCTGCCAGTGGTGATTAAGCCACAAGCTAAAACTAATCAGATTTTAGGAATAATAAATGGTCGGCTTAAAATTGCAATTGCAGCTCCTCCAGTTGATGGTAAAGCAAATATTGTATTAATTACCTTTATGTCTGAGATGCTCTCAGTGAAGAAACGTGACATTGTGATTGCTAGTGGGTTGACTAATCATTTAAAAATGTTACATTTGCCACTTCAAGCGTTAGCTAAATTGGATGCAATTATAGATGCTTAACCAATTGTATAGTTTTATAAAAGAATGATTGAGGTTGTAAAAGCGAAAACACATATTGGGGATTTTGATTAAAACAATTGATAGTGTAGTTTATTTAATTAGGTAAAATATTATAGTTAGATATTAAGTTGCATTAGTACATTATTCGTTGTGCGCTATGTTATTAGATAGTTTCTATAGTAATAAAAATTTTACTTACGGTGAATTAAAATTTCTAAATTTGCCACAAGCTAGCGCAACTAGAAAAGATGTTAATGTCCCAGCACCAGATAGCAAAAGAGTTAATAATTAGCAATCTGTAAATAGAATAACTTTTAAAAATGCTACTATCATATAATAATTTTGCACTGTATATTTTAAAAACAAAGAGGATTAAAATGGCAAGTATGAATTTAGGTTTCGAGCAGTCTTTGTGGAAAATGGCTAAGAAACTCAGAGGTAATATTGCAGGCTCATATTTACCTGCTGATATTTTTAACCGAATGTAATTGGTAAATGGAGATACAACATGTTTTGCATGTGATATTGATGTGACTCAAAGTTATGTGAGACTTGCTGCAATAAAATCTGGACTTACAATTGATGAATTATTAAATAAAAATATAAATTCAATCCGAGATACTTTTGCGGGCTATGATATTGGTTTTGACTTATTTAATGTGACAAGCATAAGTGACAGAACAGTTTTTACTATCGATTTTATTAATCAACTAGTTAAATCAGAACATGTTGTCCTAAAAGATTTGGAGTTCTATTTTGATGAACATTCAGGGAAGTTTTTATTAGAAGCGTTTATTAGTGGTCATTGCCCCAAATGTTCCGCCCCTGTGAAAGGTGGGGTTTGTGAAATATGCAGTTATTACAACTCTTCAATAAATCTTGTCAATCCACATGCAACCCTAAATAAAGATGCTGTAATAATAAAAAAATCTTGTAAGGTTCATGTATTTAATACAAAATATTTCACCAAAGAACTAATAGATCGCTTGCAAAATATTAATCTTGATAATGGAATAAGAGATCTTATTTCAAGCATTTTATTAAATATGAATGATGATTATCCAATTACGCTACCATTAGAAGACGGTATCAATATAGGAAGTAATGGGCTCAAACTTAACCCATGGATTGAATTACTAGGGACTACATACTATTTAAAAAGTAAGGCAAAAAGTAATTTAAACTGTACTGATTTTAATAACTTGTCTCATACTTGTTTTATAGGAATTGATAACACATTTCATTATGTAATAATTCACAATCTTATCAGAATTTGTATGGGACTAAGTGATTTTCCTGAAACATATTTTATTAACAGATTCTATCTGCTCAACAACTC
>DAHXMX010000189.1 GCA_027371515.1 Neisseriaceae bacterium | reverse complement strand
GTATTATAATGGCTACCTCATATCATTTAATTATTAATCAACTATTAAGGAGAAGCTCGATGTATGCGGTCATAAAAACTGGCGGTAAACAATATCAAGTTGCTGTCGGCGATAAATTAAAAATAGAACAGATACCAGCAGAAATCGGCGGCAAAATCACATTATCAGAAGTGTTGATGGTAGCTGACGGTAGTAATGTAGTCATTGGAACACCAGTAGTAGCTGGTGCTAGTGTTACTGCATCTGTATTAGGTGAAGGACGTCATAAAAAAGTACGTATTTTTAAAATGCGTAGACGCAAACATTATCAAAAACATCAAGGACATCGTCAGAATTATACTGAAATTCAGATTGATGCAATTAACAAGTAGTTAATGGAGTAGAAAAATGGCACAAAAGAAAGCCGGTGGTAGTTCGCGTAATGGTCGTGATTCTAACCCAAAAATGTTAGGTGTAAAAGCTTATGGTGGTGAATTAGTTTCCGCTGGAAGTATTATTGTTAGACAACGTGGCACTCAGTTTCACCCTGGTAAAAATGTAGGTATTGGTAAAGACCATACTTTGTTTGCTAAAACTGATGGTGTCGTAGAATTTACAACAGGTGGTCAATTTAATCGTCGTATTGTGAATATTGTTGCTGCTCAATAATAGTTGCATATTTACCACAAGACGAATAAAAAATCCTCACTTTCGATGAAGTGAGGTTTTTTTGTGTTTGGTTAATATTTATATTTTTTATTTTAAAAGTAACTTTATGAAATTTATTGATGAAGCTCGTATTGAAGTGATAGCCGGTGATGGTGGGAATGGCTCTGCATCATTTCGTCGAGAGAAATTTATTGAATTTGGCGGACCAGATGGTGGTGACGGTGGTCGTGGTGGCAGTATTATTATGATAGCTGATGAAAATATTAATACACTAGTTGACTATCGTTTTGTTAAAAAATATGTTGCTAAAAAAGGCGAAAATGGTCGCGGTTCTGATTGTTATGGACATGGTGGAGATGATGTTTATCTTAAAGTACCAGTTGGAACTACTATTATTGATGCAGAATTAGAGCAGGTGATTGCTGATTTAGATCATCACGGAGATAAAATTGTAGTTGCTAAAGGAGGTAAGGGTGGTCTTGGTAATCTACATTTTAAATCTTCCACGAATCGCGCGCCTAAAACTGCTACTCGTGGCGAAGCAGGAGAACGTAAAACATTACGTTTAGAGTTAAAAGTCTTGGCTGATGTTGGATTACTCGGTTTACCTAATGCTGGTAAATCAACATTTATTCGTGCCGTATCTAATGCTACTCCAAAAGTAGCTGACTATCCATTTACTACATTACACCCAAATCTTGGTGTCGTTAGAATCAATTATGAGCAAAGTTTTGTTATTGCTGATATACCAGGTCTTATTGAGGGCGCATCGGAAGGTGTTGGTTTAGGCTTCAAATTTCTTAAGCATTTATCACGTACTAAAGTACTATTACATATTGTAGATATATTTCCTCTAGATAAAGATGATGATGTAGTAGCAAAAAGTGTAGCAATTACACATGAATTAGAAAAATACTCGGAAGAATTATATAATAAGCCACGTTATTTAGTTATTAATAAAATTGATCTGGTATCTGAAGAAGAGCGTGAACAATATATTGATGATTTTGTTACTAAATTTAAAAAATATAATACTAATACTAATTTCGAACGAGTATTTGCAATATCTGGCGCAACAGGTATTGGTTGTAAAGAGTTATGTTATTATTTAATGAATTTTTTAACTTTATCTAATTGATATAAATATTAAGTATTAGCTATTAGTTTAATGAATTCATCTTCATTAATAATTTTAATATTTAACTCTTGTGCTTGAATGAGTTTAGAGCCAGCTTCAATACCGGCTAATACTACATCGGTTTTGTTTGATACGCTAATGCAAAAATTCTTAATCCGAATTTTAATGGTAAGATATACGTGATCACTG
>DAHXMX010000188.1 GCA_027371515.1 Neisseriaceae bacterium | reverse complement strand
CCAAAATAACCTTTAGACATAGAATGAAAACTAAATAAGCTCACATCGTGAATTTTTAAATCAGTTAATACCTTAGCAAAAGAATAAAATTTCAAATCCAAATTATAAATATTTTCTTGATATACCTCATCTGCTAATATAGCTAATTTATATTTTCTAGCAAAATTTATTACCATTACTATATTATCATATGATAAAACACCGCCAGTTGGATTACCAGGATTAATTACAGTAATAGCAACAGGATTAATGCCATTTAATTTAGCTTGGCGGTAGCTATCTTCTAACGATTTCAAATTAAGTTGCCAATTATTATCTTCATCAAGATAATAACCGATACTATTTCCACCATTTAATAGAATACTTGCATTATATAATGGATATTGTGGAATTGGTACCAAAATACCATCTAAATTAGACTTAATAATTGCAGTCATGATTAATTGAACTGCCTTACTTGCACCATCAGCTAAGAATATACGATCTGGATTAGACAAAATACCATCACGTGAACTAATAAAGTTAGCAATTGCCTTTCTCACAAAGCTAAGCCCTATTGATGGTGAATAAGCACCAACTCCTTCAGGTATTTCTGATATAATGTATTTTGCCTTAGCAATAGAATCACTTTTATAAATTGGTAATTTATCTGCATAATCAATTAATTGTGGATATTCAAGCAAGCTTAAAACTTCGCGTACATAAGTTAACGGTTTTTGATTAAAAGTATGCGGATTACCTATATTACAATAAATGATTTCACGCCCAAGTTTTTCTAATTCTTGTGCTTTTTGTACAATGACTCCTCGAACAGCATATTGAGAATCTAACAATCTACGATTTATATCAGTTACTTCAATCATTGTAATTTATCTTAAAAAAATTCGGGCGATCAATCTTATTGACTTTTCGCCCGTTAATTTAAAATATAAACACTATCTTATGGTAGAGCATAAAACGCTATTCCATTTTGATAAAAAAGTTCTTGCCCACCAAATGGTACCGGTGCTACAGCAGCACACGTACTCGGCTTAATAAGACCAGTAGATTCTATGCTACATTGAACGTATGAACCACCAGTAGAACTAGCACCAAAATTAGTTATATATGCAAAATTACCATTAAATGCTATTGATTGTGGGTAACTTAATGTACCACCAGCTCCTATTATAAGAGTTATATTTACGCATGAACCAAAATTAATTAAACCACTAGATTCTACAGTACATTGAGTATAATTATTACCACCATTATTGACAAAATATGCAAAATTACCATTAATATCTATACCAACAGGGTTATTTAGTAACCCTAACCCAGGAGAACCAATACTGTTACTAGCACAACTAGCAGACTCAATAAGACCAGTAGAGTCTACGTTACATTGAGTATATGTGTTACCGTTAAAATTAGTTATATATGCGTAACTTTCTATAAATTTTAATCTAACCGGATAATTTAACACATCACTACCACCACTCTGAGGAACTACATTATAACAATTAGCAGATTCAATATTACCGGTTGAATCTACAGTACACACAGTATAACTATTATTATTAGCATTGATAATATATGCATAATTTTGATTAAATGTTATTTTCTGTGGCCCACTTAACACTAAACCTGCACTAGGATTTGACCCTACAGCATAACAAGTATTAGATTCAATACCATTTACTCCTACTTTACATTGAACATAGGTATCATTATTACCACTACAAATATATGCATAACCTTGATCAAATGAAATGTCATTAGGATTGTTTAATAAAGAAGTACCAGACTCATTAGTAGGGATTATATTGTTACAAGTAATAAAATCAATACTACCATTTGTTGAATTTGTACCACATTGATAATAGCTATTACCAGTAGGACCAGAACTCACAATATATGCATTAGTTGAGCCACCTAGTACTGTAACTAGAGTGAATGCATTGATAAATGCTTGTTTAGTCATGATATCAGTAGGTTTAATG
>DAHXMX010000187.1 GCA_027371515.1 Neisseriaceae bacterium | reverse complement strand
ATCTTGGAAAGGACATCTTGATGTTGTGAAAGTGTTATTAGCCGCTGGAGCTAACGTTAACGTTACAAATGATGATAACACTACTTCATTACACTACGCATCTTGGAATGGATATCTTGATATTGTAAAAGTGTTGTTAGCTACTGGAGCTAACGTTAATGCTACAAATAATAATAACACTACTCCATTACACTACGCATCTGAGAATGGACGAACAGAGGTTGTAAAAGTGTTGTTAGCTGCTAGTAACGTTAGAAATGATAATAACGATACTCTGTTACAGATGGTAAGAATGTAGACATATGTGCGTATTTTGAAATACTGTTAAAAATAAATACAATAGCACTCCATTGTATTTAGTCAAATTGAAGTTGAAAATAAATACAGTAATTTTACTAAACTATTCCTAGCTAAGGATACAAATGTTAAAACACCATTACATTAAGTATCTATAAATGGAAACGACACTATTGTCAACATAAAAATACAGCTTTAATCTTGATATCTAACAATGCAGATGTTAACGCGATGAATTATAATAAACGCACTCCGCTCCATTTTCGATCCAGTTGGGATGTTGAAACAAACACATTGACACCACTGAGGTGTTGATAACTGCAAGTACTAATATTAAGGCCACAAAATAACCGCAATGAAATACCGTTACAAGTATTATTGTTAGTTGCTAAATTAAGAATAAATACCACCAATTGGTGTTATTATAAACTTAAGTAAGTGAAAAAATACACATATTTCTGCTATGGAAATGTTCAACTTAACTGAAGCTATTAAAGCAGGTAATCTCTCTGCAGTAGCAACTCTATTAGCTGGAGGTGCCAACGTCAACATTACAAATGAATTCAACGACACTCCACTTCATTTAGCGGTTCGTTCAAGAAATGGAGACATTGTTGAATGGTTATTAGCCAAAGGTGCCAACGTCAACGCTACAAATAATACCAACAATACTTCATTGCACTACGCAGTTAGATATCAACATACACAAATAGTTACCTTATTACTAGCTAGAGGTGCAGCTGTTAACGTTAAAAATGATGACAATGTGACTCCATTACACTATGCATTTGACAATAACTATGAAGATATTCTTGATGTTTTATTATCCACTCACACAGATGTAGATACTACAACCAACTACAATGAAACTCCACTACATTTAGCCTGTTGTAAGGGATATAAAACTGTGGTTGAAAAGTTGTTGGCCAAGGGTGCCAACGTTAACGCCAAAGATAGTTTTAATAACACTCCACTGCATGTAGCATATGAAGGTGGTTACAACGACATTGTCGCATTGTTAATAGCTAAAGGAGCAGATGTTAATGCTGTAAATGATGAGGGTAAGACACCATTGGCATGTCAGCATTAATAATAACATCAAAGGTATCATTGACTGTTTTAATTAAACAGTTATCTCCAAAACGTGGCTTCTGGAAGGTCTTAATAGGTAGCTCCTACAGCTTGTAACATTTCGATTACTGTTTGATGATTACGTTCAATTGCTACAGATAATGGTGTTTTGTGGAAAATATTTGTGGAATTGACGTGGGCTCCGTTCGCAATTAACATTTCAACCACTAATTTGTTACCACTCCAGGCTGCAGCGTGTAATGGTGTGCTATTATGATAATTTGTAGCATTAATATGAGCTCCTGCAGCCAATAACACTATCACAACATCTTGATGTTCTTTCCAAGATGCTAAGTGTAATGGAGTATTGTTAATAATATCTGTAGCATTAACGTTACATCCTGCAGTTAGTAATGTTTCTACTACTTTCTGTTGTCCATTAGCAGCTGCGTAATGTAATGGAGTGTATGCATTGTCACTTACCGCCTTAATATTCGCATCAGAATGCGCCAGCAATATTTTCTCAATCATGTTCAAGAGATTTGCCACCATTCACCCATGAGGATCCACCTATTCTGCAATGCAGTGATAGAAGAATATTCGGGCGGGTTACGTTA
>DAHXMX010000186.1 GCA_027371515.1 Neisseriaceae bacterium | reverse complement strand
CTATTGATGAAATAAAAAAATATTGTGATGTACATGATATTGATCATCATGATAAATCTAATGGGTATAAGAAAACTGAAATTGAGTTTTACACAACATCACCAGAAATGGAAAAAGTTGAATGTCATTTCGTAAACAATAAACTAACTAGATGTAAATATGATGATTAATTAATTAATCATTCAATAAGATTTGGTATGGTAAAAATAATATGCGGGTAATTTACAATTACCCGCATATTATTTTAAATTAATGAATCTGGATTAACGTATTTATATCCAAGGTCTTTTGCAACAGCTTCATATGTTACGTGACCATTACAAATATTTAAACCATGTTTTAAATGTACATTGTTATGAATAGCTTGTTTCCAACCTTGATTTGCGATTTGTATTGCAAAAGGTAGGGTAGCATTAGTTAATGCAAGTGTTGAGGTTAAGGCAACTGCACCTGGCATATTAGCTACACAATAATGTACTACATCATCAACTACAAATGTAGGTTCCTGATGAGTTGTTGGTCTTGATGTTTCAAAGCATCCACCTTGGTCGATTGCTACATCAACTAAAACACTTCCTTTTTTCATGGTTTTTAACATATTACGAGTAATTAATTTAGGAGCAGAGGCACCTGCAATTAATACAGCACCAATTACTAAGTCAGCTTCTGTAATTTCTTGTTCAAGATTATACTGGTTACTATATAAAGTGGTAATACGACCATTAAACATATTATCAATTGATTTAAGTACGTTGATATTGCGATCTAAAATAGTTACATCTGCATTAAGCCCAATTGCCATACGTGCAGCATTTAATCCAACAACACCACCGCCTAAGATTACTACTTTAGCTGGTTTAACTCCTGGTACACCACCTAATAAAACACCGCGCCCACCTTTATGTTTTTCTAGAGCGTGTGCACCTGCTTGAATAGATAACCGTCCAGCAACTTCTGACATAGGAGCAAGCAAAGGTAGTCCACCACGAGAATCAGTTACTGTTTCATATGCAATAGCCACAGCACCAGAGTTGATTAACGCTTTAGTCTGTTCTGGATCTGGTGCTAAGTGTAAATAGGTAAATAAAATTTGTCCATCTCTGAGCATTTTACATTCGTTAGGTTGTGGCTCTTTAACTTTGATAATCATATCGCAAGTCTTAAATAACTCTTCAGCGCTAGCAACAATTTTAGCACCAACAGACTCGTATGATTTATCTGTAAAACCAATCGCATCACCTGCATTGCTTTGGATGTGTACTGTATGACCATTTTTGATTAGTTCATTAGCACCAGCTGGAGTAATTCCAACACGATACTCGTGATTTTTGATTTCTTTTGGAACACCTATTAACATAATATTAAATCCTTTTAAATATCTAAAATTAAAGAAAACACATTTTGCGTCCTCGCACCATATATTCTAACACTTATTAAGTTATGTTAATATTGTGCTGCACAAATTTAAGTAATAAATGCAGATATATTAATCTATTAAATGTAATATTAAACTACTAAATCCTTTAAGAATTTTTTGAATTGAGATCCAATTTCTGGATGTTTAAGTCCAAAATTAACAGTTGCTTCTAAGTAACCAAGTTTAGATCCACAATCATAGCGTATACCATTAATATTATGTGCAAATATTGACTCATATTGTAGTAGTTTGGAGATGGCATCAGTTAATTGTATTTCTCCTCCAACTCCTGATTTGGTATTCATTAATTCAATGAAAATACGTGGTGTTAAAATATAACGCCCAATAACAGCTAGATTAGAAGGTGCATCCTGTTTGGGTTTTTCTATGATGCTTTCAATTTTTGAAAATTTATTTTGAATATTCGCTAGTTTTACAATTCCATATGATGATATTAATTCATCTGGTACTTCATTAACTCCTAATATTGATGTTCCAACCTCTTCATAAATTTGAATCATTTGTTGTAAAGCACTAGGTGTTGCATCAATTAGTTCATCAGCTAACAATACTGCAAATG
>DAHXMX010000185.1 GCA_027371515.1 Neisseriaceae bacterium | reverse complement strand
AATTGCTTTTTGATTAGACCTTAACCAGTTTCCTATATTAGTTAACAATGATTGCATATTTATGTTATTTTCTTTATTAATTGTTCAGTTTATGTTTTGGGGTATTTGGTGGCCATTTGTGTTGCTTAGTATAATTCTTTTTGGACGTTTATGGTGTGGTGTTTTATGCCCAGAGGGTTCATTGTCTGAATTTGCTAACCGGTTTGGCAAACAAAAAGCTATTCCAAAATGGTTAATGTGGAGAGGATGGCCGTTTGTTTCATTTCTTCTCACCACTATCTATGGGCAAATGACAAGTGTTTATCAATATCCTAAGCCTATATTTCTAGTGCTTGGTGGTTCTACAGTTGCCGCGATTATCGTTGGTTTAATTTATGGTAAAAACAGTCGAATTTGGTGTAAGTATTTATGTCCAGTGACGGGAGTATTTGCCTTACTTGCCCGCTTAGCTCCATTTAAGTTTAAACCAGACTTAGCGAAGTGGAAAGGCTACGGAACTAAGAAAACAATTCAGGTGCATTGTCCAACAGTATTACCATTACGTAACATGACGGGCGCTGCTGACTGTTTAATGTGTGGTAGATGCAATAACCACCGTAATGCGATTAATCTTACCTGGCGTTCACCTAATGAAGAGATTTTGCGAGATGGTCACACCAATCAAAGTATTTATACTAGTTTATTAATTATTTATGGTTTATGTGGTATCGCATTAGCAGCTTTCCAATGGACTAATAGCTTTTGGTTAAATCATATGAGAGATGTGGTCGAGTCTTGGTTATTGGTACATAATATTATGTGGGTATTTAATACTAATGCTCCATGGTGGATTTTTACTAATTATCCTGAAGAACATGATGTTTTTACTTGGATTTTTGGGATAGAATTAATTATTTATATAGCTGGCATAGGCTTTATTATAGGTTCAACTATTCTGCTGCTAATAAGCATAACGGCTAAAATTGCTAACAGTGGGTATAAGTTAAGTGTATTTAATCATTTAAGTCAATCCTTAATTCCATTGGGCGGGTGTAGCGTATTTATTGGCTTATTTGCTTTGACGGTAACACTACTACAAAAATATGCTAATTTAGGTTTTGTGTGGATTAATGATTTTAAAGCTTTAATGTTAGCATTATCCACTATATGGAGTATCTGGTTGGCTTATAAAATAATTAGACAATATAGCACATCAACATGGCGTACTATTTCTAGTTTATGTTTTATGTTTATAGTATTTGGAATAATTAACTACTCATGGTTATTAGTTTTACATATATGGATATTAAAATCTGATAGCGTGCCATGGAATATTTTATGGTTTCCATTTAAATTCTGAATATAAACTTAAGTACTGGATTGTAATTACTTGTTGTAATCAAGTTTTCAACGTTTTGATTCTAACGTGTAGTAAGAACAAGCACTCTGAAATGAATTGTTGATTCCAGTTTACAAACCGAAATAAGTTAATTATTAGGATGGATTTATCAGTTTTATTATTCATCTCTTAGCTCACAAGCTTTTTATTTCCACTTGAGAAGAATTTGTAATATGATGCTTACGTTTTCTTTAAAAATTATTATAGTTCGATCGTGTTAGGCGATAATACATTTATACATTAATCAAAGTTTTTTATTAAGCTTTGTAGCTCATCTATTTTGGTTAGGAGTTCTTTTTCATCTTGGCTTTTAACTGCTTTTACCAAACACATTTGCATATGTCTTTTCAAAATGCTTAACTCAACATTTTTAGTTGCAGAACGTGCTGCTTTCAATTGTTGAATGATCTCAACACAATAGCGACCTTCTTCAATCATTTTTTTTATGCCCTCAAGCTGACCTATCGCGCGATTAATTTTTCCAATTTCACTTACATGGTTTGGATTTTTAAAATTATTTTCCATATTTATTTCCATTCAATGATATACTACTGATGTGCATATGCATCCGCTGAGGTGAGGTGCACCACTTGAGGGCTTAATTTTGAGCTATAATTTGTAACTAAAAATTGGAGTCAA
>DAHXMX010000184.1 GCA_027371515.1 Neisseriaceae bacterium | reverse complement strand
TATAGGTACTGGACTATTTTTTGGGGCAGCTAAATCATTGCAATTAACTGGGCCATCAATAGTGTTATCATACTTATTAGGTGGTTTGGTAATGTATATCATTATGAGGGCTTTAGGTGAGATGACTGTTCATGAGCCTAATTCAGGTGCGTTTAGTCATTATGCATATCAATATGTTAGTAATTATTTAGGATTTATATCCGGCTGGTTTGCTTGGTTTGAATATACTATTGTTTGTATGTTGGAGATAACTGCAGTTGCTGTTTTTTTGGATTATTGGATCCCAGGTGTTCCACATTGGATTACAATTAGCTGTATCTTAGCTATTTTTTTTATGATTAATTTATTAAGTATTGGTTTGTTTGGTGAGTTTGAGTTTTGGTTTGCAAGTATTAAAGTTGCAACTATTATTTTAATGATTACGTTTGCAGGGTATTTGATTTTTTTAAACCACTCAACTGAAGTTGGTGCGCATATCAATATTCAAAATACATTACATGGAGTGATTTTTGCTAATGGTTGGCGAGGATTTTTGTTTTCTATGGTATTGGTTGTATTTTCATTTGGTGGTACACAGTTTTTAGCAATTGCAGCAGCTGATGCTGAAGATCCAACAAAAAGTGTACCTAAAGCAGTAAATGGTGTTGTATTTAGAATTGTAATATTTTATGTGGGTACTTTTATTGCTATTTTGAGCTTATTTCCATGGCAGAGATTAGATCAAAATGTAAGCCCTTTTGTAAATGTGTTTGATAAAGTTGGATTTCATTTTACTGCTCAAATTATGAGCATTGTAATTATTACTGCAGCATTATCTGCATTTAATAGCTGTTTGTATGCTGCAACACGAATGTTAGCTCATTTAGCTCGTCATCATAGTGCACCACATTTTTTAGCTAAAGTAGATAGTAAAAATATACCTAAAAATTCATTAATAGTTACATCTATAATTATAATGATTACAGTATTAATCAATTATATATTTCCTGAACATGCTATTATATATTTAATTGCTATTACTACAACCTCAATTATTATTACTTGGACTACAATTTTAATTTGTCATTTTAATTTTAAACGTTGTCATCCAAATTTATTATATAAGTTACCTTTTTTCCCATATACAAATTATTTGGGATTGTTTGTACTTGTATCTGTGGTTGCAATTATGTTATTTATGGATGATATGAAAATGGCAGTATATTTAATGCCATTATGGATTATTATTATTAGTATTTTGTATTTTATTTATAGGGAAAAGAAAAACAATGGATCAAAAAGCTCTAATTTTAATTGATTATAATAATGATATTTGTCATAAAGATGGCAAGTTAGCTGGTTGTTATACGATGCTAGCAGAAAATAATATTATTGAAAAAGTAAATAACTTAATTAGATATGCACGATTACATAAAATTTTGTTAATTTGGATCAATGTAGTCTTTGATGAGAATTATTTATTGGCTAATTCTAATTCAAAAATATTTAGCAATGCTAAACGATTAAATGCACTTAAGAGAGGTACATGGGGAAGTGAAATTTTAGATACATTAGATTATCAAGTAAATGATATATTAATTGAAAAACATGCAGTAAATCCGTTTTATGCAACTAGTTTAGATCATGTTTTGAAAATTAATAATATTAATGAAATATATGTAGCTGGTGTATCAACAGAGATTGCTGTTCAGTCATGTGCGCGGGATGCTCATGATAGAGGGTATAAAGTCAATGTGATTGCTGATTGTTGTGCTAGTAGAAATATTGAATATCATAACAATTCACTTGAAATAATTAATATATTTGCAAATGTTGTAACTAGTGATTATATATTAAACAGCTAAGTATGATTAGACCTAAACTGAATTGGCGTATTAATTTCCAGTGGTTTAAAATTATAACCTTATCTATTATGCCAGGGGTACTTACTAGTTTTTTATTGCATGATTTTATTTGGTTAATTGCAAGTTTTCTAACAGTATTTTCTTATCTATATTAACAACGCTTAAGCTAGCCCACATCATCCATTCAGGCTCACGAATATT
>DAHXMX010000183.1 GCA_027371515.1 Neisseriaceae bacterium | reverse complement strand
GTGTTTCTAATAAATGGCTCGGTCAATGTCCGGATTGTGGTCAGTGGGGATCAATTACCGAGGAGCTTGCTTCTAGTAGTAAAATTATTATTCCAAAAAGCGGAACAGTCCAGGAATTATTTTCATCTTAGTGTTATTACTATAATTAAGAACGCTAATTAATAAAGGATTCTAGAAGAATTGGTTGCGGGGGCTGGATTTGAACCAACGACCTTCGGGTTATGAGCCCGACGAGCTACCAAGCTGCTCCACCCCGCGTCTGATATAGTGGCGGAAGCTGTGAGATTCGAACTCACGGAGGGCTTGCACCCTCGACAGTTTTCAAGACTGTTGCATTCAACCGCTCTGCCAAGCTTCCACTACTTGAGGTGATTATTATAACAAGCTTGATTAAAAAAAGCAAATCAATTTTTGATATATTTTTGTTTTTATTAAAATATGAAGATGAAAAACAGAAATATTTTTTATTCTAGTTATATAATATTGCATAATTTAGGGTCTATATTATCTCTTAAATTGTAAAAGTATGTTATTTAAAGTGATTTTATGATAACATTATGCTGAATTTAATTTTTCATTTAGGAATAGAAATATGAATTTACATGAGTACCAAGCCAAAGAATTATTGGCAAAATATGGCCTACGTGTTCAACATGGTGTTTTAGCAAAAAACGCTGATGAGGCTGCAAAGGCTTTTGATCAATTAGGTGGTAAATTTGCCGTGGTAAAAGCGCAAGTTCATGCCGGTGGACGTGGTAAAGCTGGTGGGGTTAAGGTAGTTAAATCTCGTCAAGAGGCGATGGAAGTTGCTACTAGTTTAATTGGGAAAAATTTAGTTACTTATCAAACAGATGCTAATGGTCAGCCTTGTAATTCTGTGTATGTGAGTGAAGATTTATATCCTGTGATGCGTGAATTATATTTAGGTGCTGTAGTAGATCGTTCTAGTCGTCGTGTAACATTTATGGCATCTACTGAGGGTGGTGTTGAAATTGAGCAGGTGGCTCATGATACACCTGAGAAAATATTTAAAACGGTAGTAGATCCATTAGTTGGGTTGTTACCGTGTCATGCTCGTGAGGTTGCTTTTTAAGCTTGGTTTTACAGGTAAAAACGGTACGTTCCATTCGGAGCAGGCGATTGCTTATGGTACAAAGGTTGTTGGTGGTGTAACTCCTGGTAAAGGCGGTAGTACGCATTTAAATCTACCGGTATTTAATACCGTTAATCAAGCTGTTCGTGAAACAGGTGCAAATGCTTCAGTTATTTATGTTCCGGCACCTTTTGTGCTTGATTCAGCAGTTGAGGCTATTGATGCTGGTATTCCTTTGGTGGTTATCATTACTGAAGGGGTTCCAACTTTAGATATGTTAAAAATTAAACGTTATTCGGAGAGCACGAAAACTCGTATTATTGGGCCAAATTGTCCAGGTATTATTACGCCTGATGAATGTAAAATTGGTATTATGCCAGGTCATATTCATCTTAAAGGACGTATTGGTATTGTATCACGCTCAGGTACGTTAACTTATGAAGCAGTAGCACAAACAACTAAGCTTGGTTTGGGTCAATCAACTTGTATTGGTATTGGTGGAGATCCAATACCTGGTACATCGCATATTGATGCATTACAATTATTTCAGAATGACCCAGATACTGATGCTATTATAATGATTGGTGAAATCGGTGGAAGCGCAGAAGAAGAGGCTGCTGAGTACGTAAAATCTCATGTAACTAAACCTGTAGTTGGTTATATTGCTGGTGTTACCGCACCTAAAGGTAAGCGTATGGGACATGCAGGTGCTATTATTTCTGGCGGTAAAGGTACTGCTGAAGAAAAATTTGCGGCTTTTGAAAAAGCAGGTATTGTTTATACTCGCTCTCCTGCTGAGCTTGGTTCAACAATGTTAGAGTTGTTGAAATCTAAAAAAATGGCTTAATTATTTATTTAATTAATCAAAATAATTAAACCCTAAGAATTAATTTTCTTAGGGTTTGTTTTAAAATGAATATAAAATGCAAATTAATGAAAAAATTATAGAACATAA
>DAHXMX010000182.1 GCA_027371515.1 Neisseriaceae bacterium | reverse complement strand
AATTCTAGCAAAACATACTAATAACGCATAAATCAATAACAATCCTTTCAAATAATTGTTTCTAGCAAATAATAAAAACGGAGTAACAACAGCAAATACGGTAATACAATGCCCTGATGGAAAACCATTTGATGCATAGAATAAATCAGCTATATGATGCTCTTTCGAATGAAAGAAACTAAAAAAATTAAATTGATCTTTTAAATCAATACTGGGTCTTTGTCGATTAAAAAATACTTTTAATATAGTATTAATTATTCCTGCATAAATTAATGCAACTAAAGACATCCTAATATTTAATACCATTCTATCTTTATCAAGCAACTCTCCTATAATTAATAAACTTAGAAGCACTCCAGCTACAAACCACCCTTCTCCTAACTCATTAACAAAGTTAAATATATTAGAAGTGATTGGCGTCCTATTATCAAAGAAAAACTGCGATAATGGTTGATCAATAAAAAAAACAGATACTAGAATAAAAATAACTATTATTAATAAATACCGAGAAATTAAATTTTGCTTAATATAGGAAGACACATTTTTTAACTCACCATTTTTAATCAATCTAATCAAATAAAATAATGCAACTACACCATACATGCACCCAAGCACCAATAATGGTGCTGGCATTTTAAAGCTTTGTAACCAATAAATCATCATAATGCACTTATTACAGCATTAATAATTTTATCTTGTGTCGCATGATCAAGATAAGGATGCATAGGAAGACTAACTATTCTACTTGCAACAAACTCTGAAACTGGCAATTGTTGATTATGATAGTATTTTTTTAATGCAGGCTGCATATGTAATGGAATTGGATAATGAACAGATGTTGGAATATTTAATTTAGCTAAGTTCTCAATAAATTTAGCCCTATCATCAACTAAAATTGAATATTGTGCATATATATGTGTATTACCTTGAGTAATTGCTGGAGTTACGCAATTCGTAGTAGATAATAATTGTGAGTAACGAGCTCCAATTTCCTGACGTGCTGCTATTTCTTTATCAAAAATACGCATTTTAGACAACAATACTGCAGCTTGAATAGTATCTAAGCGACCATTAACGCCAATAATTGCATGATGATACCTTTTATCTTGACCATGAACACGAATCCAGTTGATTTTTTCTGCTAAATTATCATCATTAGTAAAACAAGCTCCACCATCACCATAACAACCTAATGGTTTAGAAGGGAAAAAACTAGTACAGGCTAATGTAGTCATCGAGCCTGATTTACGATTATTGCGAGAAGCGCCTATACTTTGTGCCGCATCTTCAATAACTACAAGACCATGTTTAGCAGCAATAGCATTAATACTTTCCAAGTCAGGACACTGACCAAAAAGACTAACTGGGATAATAGCGCGAGTTTTACTCGTGATAGCAGCTTCAATTTTAGATGCATCCATATTATAACTAATTGGATCAACATCAATAAATACAGGAGTAGCACCAAGCAAAGCAACCATTGAAGCAGTTGCAATAAATGTGAATGCTGGTACAATCACCTCGTCTCCTGGTTTAATATCAATTGCCATTAAGGCAATTTGTAGTGCAGTCGTACCATCAGCCACCCCAATTGCATGCTTTACTCCAAGATATTTAGATAATACTGCTTCTAATTCGCTTACTTTAGAACCTAAAATAAACTGCCCAGAATCTAACACTTCATTTATTTCACGTTGTACATCATTTTTAATTAACTGATATTGTTGTTTTAAATCTATAAATTGCATATTAATCCTACTCTAAAATTTAATTATCTTACTTGGTGATACAAAATAATTTAATTTAATATCCCACTTATCAAAAAATATATCATGCTCTACATACTGAAAATCATAACCAACACCACACAACACAACATTGGTTAAATCATACTGAGCCAATGTGGCATCATAATAGCCACCACCTTTACCTACTCTATATCCATTTTGATCTACAGCAATTAAAGGTATAATTATAATGTCAAGATTATACCACATATAACTATCACTAAGAACTACTGACTCTTCACTAAAGATGTTTTTTTCTATGCTCCCATAACTAGCTAAC
>DAHXMX010000181.1 GCA_027371515.1 Neisseriaceae bacterium | reverse complement strand
TTGGTCGTGAAGGTTCTAAATATGGTGTCGATGACTATTTGAATATCAAATATATTTTGATTAAAACTAATTAAAGGAAAAGCATAGAGATAAAATCGCCCATTTACCGATGTAAAATCAGTTTTTTTGGGACAAAATATTAGCAAATTCTGTACCATTATCTGGTGTTATAGTGATAAATGATATAGCAGTGTTATCTCCAACACGTTGTTTACGATCTACAATTTTAGCTCGTTTACTAATATCAATTCGATTAGGGATAACTACTTTCTTAGCATTGCTTACCTTATATTTCTTGCCTTTGTGTGGTAGAAGTTTAAACAAGTTACCACCATTGGCTTTATTCTGCCAAATATATTGATAAATGGTTTTATAACTTATTCTAACTTTAAGGTCTTTTTTTATTCTGCCAGCTATTTGTTCAGGTGACCAGCGTAGTTTCAATTTATTCAATAAATAGTCTAAAATCTTAGGTGTAAGTTTTGCAAATTTATTGCCTTTACTTGCATTAGAACGACGGATATCTGCCTTTCCTTGAGCTGCCATATAATGATATGTTCCATTTAACATGCTATTACGGTTCGCACTTCAATTTACAAGCAGCGCAATTAATATACATTTGACACTCACTAAGAATTACTCTACAATTATGTATTAAAAAACACATTTAAAATGGATGTTAATAATGTGAGCTTATAAGCAATATATGCGCAAAAGACTATAGGTATTACAGATTTGAAACGTGGCGATATAGCATATTGAAGATTTAAATGAACCGGTAGCAGTCCTTAAACGAGATAGTGTAAAAGCATATTTAATTCCAGAAAAACTTATGGCCTATTTTATGGATATTGTAGAGGATGTAGAATTAGCTAAACTAGCTAATAAACGACTTAAAAATAGTAAAACTCCTGCTATTGCAGTGAATATAAATGAGTTATGATATGATTACCAAAACAGCAAAACCTTTTGTTAAATGGGTTGGTGGTAAAACTCAACTATTGCCCCATTTGACTAAAATTGTTGATACAATTTACCTAAATAATCAAATCGATAGTTATGTAGAACCATTTATAGGTGGCGGTGCATTATTTTTTTGGCTATGTAGTAATAAACAGGTTAAGTCTGCAATCATTTCTGATGTTAATGAGGATTTGATTTTAACTTATAGAGTAGTTCAGCAATTCACTAAAAAACTAATCAATCAATTAGCTCTACTAGAACAACAATACGTTGCAGCTAATGATGAGCACCGTGAAATAATGTATTATGAAATTCGCAAACAGTATAATTTAGAAAAAACACAAATTAATTATGAAAAATTAGTTACTAATTGGTCTGTAAATAGAGCAAGCAAGTTCATTTTTTTGAATAAAACTTGCTTTAATGGTTTATACAGACAAAATAGCAAGGGGCAGTTTAATGTACCGTTTGGTAGATATAAAACTCCCAAAATATGTGATGCTGATAATTTAATTAATTGTGCGGCTACCCTTAAGAATGTGAATATTTTATGTGGGGATTTTAAATCAACTGAAAAATATGTTGTGAAAAATAGTTTAGTATACCTAGATCCGCCATATAAACCCATAACTAAAACTGCAAGTTTTACTAAATATCACAAAGATGATTTTGGTGATGATGACCAAATTAGATTGGCAGATTATTACAAACGTATAGATGAATTAGGTGCCAAGATAATTTTATCTAATTCAGATCCAATGAGCGTAAATAGCAATAACTCATTTTTTGATGATTTATATAGTAACTTTGATATTTCCAGAGTTGATGTTTTACGGGCTGTGAGTGCTGCGGCAGCGAGCCGGAAAGTAGTAAAGGAGTTGATTATTAAAAATTTTGAATTAGGGCTAATCTAATGTCAGATGAAGTACTCAAAAATCCATACTTTAAAGGTGATGGATTTTGGTTATATCACGATAATTGTTTAGATTTGCTAAAACGTATACCAGATAATAAATTTGATATGATTTTTGCAGATCCACCTTATTTCCTATCAAATGGTTCATTCACCTGTCAAAACGGCCAAATGGTAAGTGTAAAAAAAGGTGATTGGGATATAGGTAAAA
>DAHXMX010000180.1 GCA_027371515.1 Neisseriaceae bacterium | reverse complement strand
ACAGTAATTAAAATAATGGGTAGTATTAAAGCATATGATTTTTGTTTGATAAATAAAACACTAACAAGAATAAAGCCTAAAAAACACAGTATTATTTGTGTATTTATTTTACCTAAATGTACTATGGTATCAGAATTTGGGATGATTATATTAGTGCTATGTAGTCCAATTACAATTAAAAAAAAGCCAATTCCTACAGATAATGCAATTTGAATACTTTCAGGAATAGCATTAATAATAATTCTGCGTAGTGGAGTTATTGACAGTACAAATAATATTATACTGGAGTAAAAAATTACTCCCAAAGCAATATTAATTGTTAATTTTTGATTAATTATAAATGTATAGCTTACTAAAGCATTAATTCCAATACCAGGTGCAATAACAAATGGTAGTTTAATAATAAAGCTAGCTAGGGTAGTCATAATAATAATTGTTAATATTGTTGCCGTAACACTTGGAATCAATGGAAATCCGGCTCCATTAGCATTTAAAATTAATGGGTTAACCGCAATTATATAAGCAATAGCTAAAAAATTTACAATACCACCAATAATTTCTTGTTTAAGATGTATTTTATTTTTATTTAAAGTTAAAAAGTGCAACATAAATTACGCCTATTTGTTATGAAATACCAAAATTTCTAAATTAAGTTTAATTAAAAATATAAGCTTTAATTACTTATCTTTTTAAATATTCCGTTTGTCAAGTTCTTCCCATCGTGCCATTAATTTTAATAATTCATCATTAATTTGTGTACTTCTAATTTGTAGTTTAGTTGCTTCATTAAAGTTGTTTTTATAAAAATTAGGAGTAGATAATTGATTGGTGATTGTTAATTGTTCTTCTTCAAGTTTAATAATTAATTCGGGAATTTGTTCAGGTTGGTTTATTATAAATTAATCTCAGATAATAAATACAAAGATCCAGTTACTAAGATTACACGCTTATCTAATTGCTTCGCTAATACAAATGCTTGTGAAGGATCATCTTCAAGATAAATTTTATCAAATTTATTGTTAGCATATTTACTTAACGCAAAAGAGTTTAAACCTCTATCATTATGAATAGTAGTAAGAATAATAGTAGTGGCTATTTGAGAAAATATCTGAAATATTCTATCAATTGCTTTATCTTTTAAAATAGAAGCAACAATCACTACTTCATTACGCGAGTAAAGTTGACTCAAAGTTTTATAAATTTCATGGGCTCCAAGCTCATTATGTGTAGCATCTAATATAACAATCGGATCATAACTTATAACTTGCAAACGATATTGCCAATTAGTCTTAGCTGCGACTTGGTGTATTATATCCAAACTTATTCCTAGATCTTTAAATACAGTATAAGCACATAAAAAATTAATCGCTTGAAACTTACCCAGCATACGAATTTTAAATACCTGTTCATCAAGCGTTAAAATAGTTTGTAAATTATCGCGATCTAAATTAACTGAATAATTATAATCACGCTCAATACATATATAATTATCGTGTGGCACATTATTTAATAACTCTGCTTCTTGACTACCTATAATTGTCATGCCAGCTTTAATAATTCCTAGTTTATGAATGGCAATACTATGCAATGAATTACCTAAAAAAGCTGTGTGTTCTAAGCCAATATTAGTAATAATCGCATATTTAGAATTAACTACATTAGTTGAATCCAGTAATCCACCCATCCCACACTCTAATACTAACCACTGAATCGCATTATCTTTAAAATATTCAAACATAATAACTGTTAGAAATTCAAATGGTGATAAATATAGTTGATTATTAAGCAGTATAGTTTTTACTTTTAAATATATAAGATTTAATTCATCATCCGTAATTAAATTTTGATTTAATGAAATACATTCATTAATTTTATGAATATATGGACTAGTAAATTTACCTACTTTATATCCTGCTAAAACTAATCCAGACTCTAAAAAACTTGCTACAGAACCTTTGCCATTAGTTCCAGCAATATGAATTACTTGATACTTATCTTGTGGATTATGTAATAGATCTAATACTTTAGTTACGCGCTCAAGTCCTGGTGTAATATTCGTTACACGATTGACAATTAAATCACTAATCAATTCATCAC
>DAHXMX010000017.1 GCA_027371515.1 Neisseriaceae bacterium | reverse complement strand
ACCAACACCAACACCAACACCAACACCAACACCAACACCAACACCAACACCAACACCAACACCAACACCAACACCAACACCAAACCCAACTTATGCATATATTGCCAATCAAAGTAACCAAAGCTACACTCAATGTAGCATCAATGAATCTGGTATTGAATCATTATCATGTTTTAATGTTACTCCAATGTCATCATCAGGAGCACAGTTATTAAATAATCCAATTAAAATCGCATTTAATGAAAGCTACGCATATATTACCAATCAATCATCATCCCCTGGTAACTATACTCAATGTAGCGTTAATGAATCTGGTATTGAATCATCATCGTGTTTTAATGTTACTCCGATGTCATCAGGGACACCATTATTGAATGGTTCAATAGTAATAGCATTTAATCAAAATTATGCATACATCATTAACAATTTGGGAAATAATTATACTCAATGTAACGTGGTATCTGGTCTTATTGAGTCTGCAACATGTTTTAATGTTACTCCAATGTCATCAGGAACACCATTGTTAAATCATCCAGTATCAATAGCGTTTAATGGAAGCTACGCATATATTACCAACGCTACAGCATCATATTACACTCAATGTAGCGTAGACTCTACTGGTCTTATTGAATCTACAACATGTTTTAATGTTACCCCTATGTTATCAGGAACAGCATTGTTATCTTCATCATATGGAATACTAGTTAATGAAAGTTATGCATACCTCATCGACAATATACAAAGCAATTATATGCAATGTGGCGTAGTATCAGGTCTTATTGAATCATCATCGTGTTTTAATGTTACTCCAATGTCATCAGGAACAGCATTGTTAAGTCATCCAAACGGAATAGGAATTTATGAAAGCTACGCATACATTACTAATAGCAGCTATTATACTCAATGTGGCGTAGTATCAGGTCTTATTGAATCATCATCGTGTTTTAATGTTACTCCGATGTCATCAGGAACACCATTGTTAAGTGCTCCAGTCGGAATAACGTTTTATGCATTACCATAATTTAATAAAAGCCAAAATACAAAACTGATGTATTAAACTAATTGTTTATGTTATAATTACGTATTAAATTTTTCGGGGCAAGGTGTAATTCCTTACCGGCGGTGAAGAAATACGATTAAGTATTTGTTAAGTCCGTGACCCGTGTGCATTTGTGTGCACACGGTGGAGCTAGTGTAAATCTAGCACCGACAGTATAGTCTGGATGGGAGAAAGATTAATATTATTGCTATTATACTACGGTATAATTTACCATAAATTAAATAGTGCAGTCATCTACCGCATATCACCTCCTATCTATTATTAACATCATTTTATTATACAGTGTTCTTATGAATAATGAATATTACATGGAATATGCTATTGTACTTGCTAATATGTGTAAAGGACAAACCTCTCCTAATCCAGCAGTTGGAGCCGTATTAGTTAAAAACAATCAGATTATTGGAATAGGAAGTCATTTATTTGCAGGAACTAGTCATGCTGAAGTAGTTGCTATTGACATGGCAAAAGAGCACGCAGCTGGAGCCACACTATACGTCACTCTCGAACCTTGTTCACATTATGGAAAAACACCACCATGCGTTGATGCTATTATCAAAGCTAAAATCAATAAAGTAGTAATAGCCACATTAGATCATAATCCGCAAGTTCGTGGTAATGGGGTTCGTCATTTATTAAATGCTGGAATCAATGTTGAAGTTGGAGTACTTGAACATAAGGCATTTGAATTATGTCGCGATTTTTTTTATAGCATTACACATAAAAGGCCATATATTACTTTAAAATGTGGAATGAGTATTGATGCCAAACTAGCGACTCATAAATTAGATAGCAAATGGATTACTAGTGATATTTCGCGTATTGATGCACATTATTATCGGCATACACATGATGCAATATTAACTGGTATTAATTCAATTGTTAATGATAATTCATTGCTAAATACACGTTTAATTAATGGTGGGCGTAATCCGATTCGCATTATTTTAGATACCAATTTAAGAATTGATTTTAAAGCACAAGTAATCACTGATCATAATAGCCCAACATGGATTGTATGTGGTAATGATGCAAATCCAGATAAGATTAATAAATTACGCCATTTATCACATATTACTATTATTCAACTTAAAGATAAATCAATTGATTTAATACTCCTTATGGATATCTTATATAAGCGTGGAATTACCTCTATATTAGTTGAAGGAGGTAGTAAAATACATACTAGTTTTTTAGAAACCAAATTAATTAATCAGTTAATTATATATATTAGTCCTCAGTTAATTGGCGGTGCTAATGCCCCGCAGTTTTTTGCCGGTACTGGATTTTCACGATTAAGTGATAGTATAAAATTAAAATTACATTCAACCACCAAACTTGGTGATGATTTAAAATTGATTTATTTATATGAAGATCAAGCATAATGTTTACAGGTATTGTTGAAGAAATAGGCTCTATTCATTTTATTCGCAAAAAATCAGAAGCCTTAGAATTGGTAATTAGCGCTCAATTAATTATGAATGATATTAAACTTGGAGATAGTATCGCAGTTAATGGGGTATGCTTAACAGTTACACACTATGATAATCATACATTTAGCGTAGATGTTATGCCTGAAACATATCATGCTACTAATTTAAAGCAATTACAAATAAATAGTTTGGTTAATTTAGAACGAGCTTTGGCAATAGGCGGGCGTCTAGGGGGTCACTTTGTAAGTGGGCATGTTGATGGTATTGGTCATATCTTAGAAATTAAACCTCTATCAAATGCAATTACCTATAAAATAAAATGCAGTCAAGAAATTTTACGTTATTGTGTACCCAAAGGTTCAATTACAGTTGACGGTGTAAGCCTCACTGTATTTGCACTTAGTGATACAAGTTTATCGATATCATTAATTCCTCATACGGTTAATTATACTATTTTAGGCAGGAAAGTTGTTGGAGATAGTGTAAATCTAGAATGTGATATTTTAGGCAAATATGTACTAAATACTATAAATAAACAAAATCATAAACAGCTTGATTATGATTTCTTAATAAAAAATGGATTTTGAAATGAATGATAAAATTTTTGATAGAATAGAAGATGCAATTAATGACTTAAAGCAAGGTAAAGTTATTATTGTATGCGATGATGAAAATCGAGAAAATGAAGGCGATTTTGTTGGCTTGGCTGATTATGTCACACCTGAAATGATTAATTTTATGGTAACTCATGGACGTGGTTTAGTATGTATGCCATTAACCAAAGAAATAGCCGAACGACTAGATCTAAATCAAATGGTACAAAAAAATACCGATAATATGAACACTGCTTTTACAGTAAGTGTAGATCATGTTTCAAACACTACAGGAATAAGCGCTTATGATCGCGCAATGACTATTAAACAAATCATTAATCATGAAACCAAGATTAGCGATTTGAGAAGACCAGGTCATATTTTCCCACTTATTGCTAAAGATAAGGGGGTGTTAGTTCGTTTTGGGCATACAGAAGCTTGTATTGATCTTGCGCGATTAGCTAATAGCACTGAAGCAGGTGTTATTTGTGAGATTATGAATGATGATGGTACAATGGCAAGAGTACCTGATTTAATCAATATTAAAAATAAATTTAATCTTAAAATGATTACAATTAAAGATTTAATTAATTATCGTAAGAAAAACGACATCTTAATTAAACGTGAAGCAGTCGCTAAGTTACCAACAACTATTGGTGATTTTAATATTATTGGCTATTCTAATATTGTAGATGATAAAGAACATGTTGTAATAATTAAAGGTGATATTGAAGATTTAGCTAAACAAAATGCCCCTATAGTGCGGATTCATTCTGAATGCTTAACAGGAGATGTATTTCATTCATTACGTTGTGATTGTGGTGAACAATTAAATAAAGCATTAGTTGAAATCAATAATGAAGGAATAGGTATTATTATTTATTTACGCCAAGAAGGGCGTGGTATTGGTTTAATTAACAAACTTAAGGCATATGAATTACAAGAGCAAGGCTATGATACAGTTGAGGCTAATAATAAACTTGGCTTTGGGGATGATTTACGTGAGTATTTTTTAGCAGCTCAAATATTACGTGATTTAAAAGTAAATAAAATACGCTTAATGACCAATAACCCTGAGAAAATAAAAACAATAGCTGATTACGGGATTGATGTTGTAGCTAGAATAGCCATGAATAGTACTAAACAAATTTATAATGAACAATATATTGATACTAAAGTTAAAAAATTTGGACACTTATTTTAAGGAAATATTATTATGTTATATGAAGCAAATTTAATTGGTAGTGGATTAAAAGTAGCTATTGTAGTTGGCCGGTTTAATGAATTTATCACATCTAAATTATTAGGTGCTAGTATTGATGGTTTAGTAAGGCATGGTGTAGCACGTGATGATATAGATATTGCTTGGGTACCTGGCGCATTTGAATTATCATTAGTAGCTAAAAAATTGGCTAAAACAAATAAATATAATGCCATTATATGCTTAGGTGCTGTAATTCGTGGCTCAACTACACATTACGATTATGTATGTAATGAAACCGCTAAAGGAATTGCCAATGTATCATTAAATCATGAGATTCCTGTAATTTTTGGAGTATTAACCACTGAAAATATAGAACAAGCAATTGAACGTGCTGGGACTAAAGCTGGCAATAAAGGTTATGATGCAGCAGTATCAGCAATTGAAATGGCTAATTTGTTAAAATCTATCGGTTAACAATCAATGTTATCAAATCTAAATATTGTATTTGCAGGTACGCCAGAGATAGCACGTGGTGTACTTGAAGAATTAATCAAAAATAAAGCTAATATCTCATTAGTGCTTACTCAAATTGACAGACCTAGTGGGCGTGGACAAAAAATAACCGCACCGCCCACGAAAGAATATGCATTAAGTCAAGGAATTGAAGTTTATCAACCAGTTAAAATAAAAAATAATACAGAAGTATTAACAAAATTAAAAAAAATTCAACCAGATATCATCATTGTAGTTGCTTATGGTATGATAATACCGCCTGAAATATTAACATTACCAAAACTTGGTTGTATTAATATTCATGTTTCATTATTACCTAAATATCGTGGTGCATCACCAATTCAAAGGGCCATTATTGCTGGCGATAAATCAACTGGGGTAACTATTATGCAAATGGACCAAGGATTAGATACAGGTGATATATTATTGCAACAGGAAGTAGTAATTGATGATAACGACACATCAGGCACATTACACGACAAATTACAGTTAATCGGGGCAAAGTTAGTTATTAAATATTTAAATAACTACACTGAAATTAAACCACAAAAACAATCAAATGTTGGCGTTATTTATGCAAATAAAATTGATAAAAAAGAAGCTTTGATTAATTGGAATGATACTAGTCAAATTTTAAGCCAAAAAATCAGAGGTTTAAATCCAAATCCTGGTTGTTATACTTACTTCAATAATAATATTGTCAAAATATGGTTTGCTAAACCAACTCCTGAAACTACATCTTTACCAATTGGTACCGTTATCGCAATTAATAACTGTGGTATTATGGTAAGTTGTGGCAATAATAGTGTGCTATGTATTACAGAATTACAAGACGCTAGCAAAAAGCGACAAAATCATATACAATATCTACAATCTCATCCAGATTTATTAAATAAAAGATTTGTTATGGAGTTATAATATAAATGCAATTTAATACAATAAAAACATATATTTTATTGGCAGCTATTATTGCTTTATTTATGATAGTTGGTGGTTTAATTGGTGGTAAGACAGGCATGGTTTTTGCTTTTATGCTTGCATTGATTTTAAATATCAGTGCGTATTGGTTTTCAGCTGAGATGATATTAAAAGCTTATGATGCACAAGAAGTTGGACCACATAATGCGCCTGATTTATATAGTATGATACAAGATTTATCTAATCGAGCTAGTTTACCAATGCCTAAAGTATATGTAATTAATCAAGAACAACCAAATGCATTTGCAACAGGACGCAATCAAAACAATGCCGCTGTTGCCTTCACCGTTGGCTTAATTAAGTTACTTAATTATGATGAATTAGAAGGTGTTGCGGCACATGAATTATCACATATCAAACATAATGATATTTTAATTTCAACTATCAGCGCTGTAGTTGCAGGAGCTATTTCATCATTAGCAAGTTTTGCTATGTTTTTTGGAACACGTGATGAAGAAGGTAAACATAATTGGATTACAGGAATTTTAGTGGCAATTTTTGCGCCAATAGCAGCAGCTTTAATTCAAATGGCAATATCTAGATCACGTGAATATATGGCCGATGAAGGTGCTGCGTATATTACCTATAAACCACTAGCGCTTGCTAGTGCACTGCAAAAGATAGAAGCATATGGACATGGTATAATCAATCCAGTTGCTGAAGAGTATCCATCTACAGCTCAGATGATGATTATTAATCCATTATCTGGTGAAAGTGACAATCTATTTTCTACTCATCCGGCAACAAATAATCGAATTATACGCTTAAAAGAGATATCAAAAAAACAAAATTAATTTAACATTATCTTTTTTATAGTATATAATCGTGGGGATATATAATATAGTGTATTAGCGTAGTATGTTATTTAAAAGGAGTGTACATAATGCAATTAAGAAAAAAAGCACTATTTACGGTGATGGCTGCTGGTGTTATGGCAAATTCATTTGCTGGACATTATTTTAAAGTATGTTATCATAATCAAACTTCGTCAGTAGTTTATTACATTAATGATGGTATTAGTCATAAATGGCAAAAACGCGGTGAATTAGTTGGTAGCGGTCAAATAGCAGCAAATTCTGAAAAATGTTTTGGCGATATAAAAGATGAAACAATGTTTTCAACTGATTATATTACATTTACCCTAGGTAGAAGTAATGGTAAAAAAACTTATACAAACTGGACTGGTATTGTAGTTCCTGCTTTTTCAAAACCATATGTAATTGCGCAAAATGCAACTGCAAAAAAAGGTGGTGTTTTATATGATAACACATCAGATGGTCACAATAATTATCAATTACATATTTTTATCGAACCTGATGGTAAGATAATTTATAGTAATAGCGGTGATTTTACCGATACAAGTAGTTACATCACACCACGCTTCTTTAAATAACATATTAAGTACACTCACTAAACATTTAGTTTAGTGAGGTTTTTTATTAGATTAAAATGTTCATAAAAAATATTAAGCTATATCTAAGTTTATTGATTTGTTTATTTAATTTTGGTTGTGCTGCAGTTGCTGTGGGGGCTGTTGTAGTTGCTAGCACTGGTGCTACTGTTGCTACTGACCCACGTAACGTAGGTGTGGTGCTTGATGATAAAAGCATTCAGCGTAAATTAGAAAATATTTATAGTGGCTATCGTGATAGTAATATTTATGTGAATAGTTATAACGGAAGTGTATTATTAACTGGACAAGTTGCCACTCAAGCTATGAAAGAAAGCGCTGCTTTTGAAGCTCGCGCTATGCCGGGTGTCAAACAACTGTATAATTATCTGGATGTTCGTTTACCACAGTCTTTTGCATCTATTAGTCGTGATTCGTATACTACTACACAAGTACGTGCTAAATTACTTAATATTAATGACTTAAATAGCAATGATGTAAAAGTAATTACAACCAATGATGTGGTGTATTTATTTGGCGTGGTGACAATCGCACAAGGTCAAGAAGTTGCGAATGCTGCAGCAAGTGTAAATGGTGTATCAAAAGTGTTAACTTTGTTTGAATACGTAACCGTCAAATAATTTATTTACGTTTGTTATACTTAACTTGGATTATTTCACCGCTATCTATATTTAATGCTGTTAAATATCTGCCCCAAACACATCCGCTGTCCAAGGCAGATACATTTTCATCTTGATACAAACCAAGCGCTGCCCAATGTCCAAAAATAATTCGTTTATTAATACTTGGATTAAATTGTACTTTAAACCATGGTATGAGTTTATTTGATAAATTATCTATTTCTCCTTTAAATTTGTAATCTAGCGACAGATCACTTCTATTTAAAAAACGCATTCTGGTTGATGAATTAATTAAAAATTTTATTTGTTTTTCTAAATCTAAATCACTAGACCATATATTTGGTTTATTGCCAAACATTAATGATATAAAATGTTTGTAATTATTACTCAGTAAATATCGCATAGCATAATTATTTAATTCCATTAAGGTATTAATATCCATTAATGGATGTACACCTGCATGAGTCATAATAAATTGTTCATTTTGATAAACAAATGGACGACTACGTAAATAATCAATTAATTTAGATGCATCAGCACTATTAATCACTTCACCAATAGTTTCTTGGCTATCTGGCTCAAGAACTCCTGCGTATCGTCCAAGTAAATAAAAATCATGATTACCAAGCACAGTTACTATTGAATCTTGATGCTGATAAATCCATCTTAATACTTCAAGTGACTCAGATCCACGATTAACTAAATCACCAACCAAATATAATGTGTCAGTATTTTTATTAAACTCAATCTTATGAATTAGATTGATTAACTCTTTATAACAACCTTGAATATCACCAATTGCATATTGTGCCATTACTATCTCACAAATTTAATTAATCTAAATTATTTACATCGTTTACAATTACTACCTTAAAAACTCGTTAATTGTATCATAAAATATGCAAAATTTATTAGCAAAATTAAATCCACAACAATTAGAGGCCGTTAAGTATCTTGATGGCCCACTCTTAGTAATAGCGGGAGCAGGTAGTGGTAAAACAAGAGTTATTACAACAAAAATTGCTTATTTAATTAAAATTAGAAATATTGCTCCACACTTAATTACTGCAATAACATTCACTAATAAAGCAGCTAATGAAATGGCTGATCGAGTAAGTTCTTCATTGGTTGGTATTAATTGTAGCGGCTTAAGTGTAACAACATTTCATTCTTTAGGACTTAAGATACTTAGGCAAGAAGCTATTCATTTAGGTTATAAACAAAATTTTTCATTATTTGATAGCGCTGATTCAGCAAAAATCATTAGTGATACTTTATGTACTACAGATAAAATTTTAATACGTGAATTACAGCAAAAAATTTCATTATGGAAAAACACATTAACTACACCAAATGACGCTATAGCTAAAGCCAATGATGGAATTGAATTAGAACATGCTAAGATTTACCAAATTTATCAAGATACATTAAAATCATATCAAGCAATGGATTTTGATGATTTAATAAAACTACCCATTGAACTATTTGAAACCAATTTGGAAGCTTTATACCGTTGGCAACAAAAAATTCAATATCTTTTGATTGATGAATATCAAGATACCAATGAGTGTCAATATCGCTTGATTAAGTATTTAGTTAGCCGGAATAGACAGTTTACCGCCGTGGGAGATGATGATCAGTCTATTTATGCTTGGCGAGGCGCTAATATACAAAATATTCACAATTTAAATATGGATTATTCTGATTTAAAAATAGTTAAATTAGAGCAAAACTATCGCTCAAGTACTACCATTTTACAAGCAGCAAATAATGTCATTCAAAATAATCCTAAAGTATTTGAAAAAAAGTTATGGAGTAATTACGGTATTGGTGAGGCTATTAAAATTACGGCTTATCATGATGATGAAGCTGAAGCTGATGCTGTTAGTCGTAAAATAATGATGAAACACAAACTGAATAATGCTCGATTTTCAGATTGTGCAATTTTATATCGCAATAATCACCAATCTCGTGTATTTGAACAAGCTTTGCGTAATTTACAAATTCCATACACTATCTCTGGCGGACAGTCATTTTTTGAAAAAACTGAAATTAAAGATATTCTTTCATACTTACGCCTAATCTACAATCAAGATGATGATGTGGCATTTATTCGTACATTAACTACCCCTAAGCGTGGTATTGGAATTACAACCATTGAAAAACTATCTCAATATGCAAGACATCGCCAAATATCATTATTTGAAGCTATGTTTGAAGAGGGTTTTATTCAATCTATTGATGAATCAAAAAGTGAGATTTTACTTGAGTTTGGGAATTTTATTAATAAATTACAATTTCGAATGGATAAGGATGAAGTAAAATCTATTCTTGATGAACTATTAAATACTATTCGTTATGAAAATTATCTTTATGAATATGAAACGGCTAAAATAGCTGAAAAAAAATGGGGAAATGTTTTACAGTTAATTAAATGGCTTGAAAAAAAATCATTAACGGATAATAAAAATCTAACTGAATTAATTCAAATGATTAATCTAATATCTATTTTAGATGAACACAATAAAGTTGAAGTTGATGCTGTTAAATTAAGTACTTTACATGCTGCTAAAGGACTTGAATATCAATATGTTTTTTTAATTGGTTGTGAAGAGGGTATAATTCCACATCAAGATTCATTAAGTGATGAAAAAATAACAGAAGAACGTCGACTTATGTATGTTGGCATTACTAGAGCAAAACTTGAACTTAATATTAGTTATTGTGAGCAACGTAAATCATCAGGTGAATTAAGAACAACTGAACGATCGCGTTTTATTACTGAAATTGGTGAAAATAATGTTATCGATGAAAAAAAACGTAATCAACAAAAAATAACCAATCAAGATGAATTAAATGAAAAGTTAAATAGCATCCGTAAGCTTTTATATAATGGTGGTTGATATTTACTACACAATAAATTTATTTTCAGCATTAGATATAAAAGGAACATATGAAAATACTTGGTATAGATCCTGGCCTTAGAAATACTGGGTTTGCAATAATTGAAGTGCTGGCTAAGACCCCGTGTTACATTAATTCAGGCGTAATTAAGACTCAATCAAACGAAAGTTTAGCCAAAAGAATTTACACTATCGTTACAAGCCTAAATCAAATTATTAATGAATACAAGCCACAAATAGCATGCATTGAAAAAGTTTTTGTAAATATTAATCCGCAATCAACACTTTTACTTGGTCAAGCACGAGGTGCAGCAATTAGCGCTTGTGTTATCAACAAACTCGATGTTACTGAATATACAGCACTACAGGTCAAGCA
Source organism: Neisseriaceae bacterium (assembly GCA_027371515.1). Taxonomy (GTDB): domain Bacteria; phylum Pseudomonadota; class Gammaproteobacteria; order Burkholderiales; family UBA11063; genus Aquella. The sequence goes on along the minus strand of DAHXMX010000017.1, from coordinate 1,892 downwards.
ATCTGTAGTAGGCTATGGACATGCAGAAAAACATCAAGTTGCCAAAATGGTAAAGTACCTACTTAAATTGAATAAGGAACCTAATAAAGACGCTGCCGATGCTCTAGCAATTGCTCTCACCCATATTCACTATAGCAATACTAAAATTAAATAACTATATTAACAACTATATTAACTTTTTAACTGCTTTTAAGACTATTGATTCATTAGCTTTAAGATATTGCAATTCTTTAAATATAATATCTGCAACATCCTTATAACTTGGTTGCAAATTATATTGAGTATTAAGAATAAATAAACTATAACGAATAGCACGATCGACTAGTTTAAAATTACTTGGCTTTAATGAAATCATTAAATTACCCATAAAATAATCTAATCTACCAAACATTAATGTAGAGTGCATATTTAAAGCAATTTTATAAATTAAACTATTAAGTAATATATTCTTAGTTAATGGCAATATAATGTTTTGCATACATAATGTTATATAAAGAGAATCATTCTTAACAAACCAATTAAATTTATATTGTTTATTATCTAAGTATTTTGAACGATTACTTTGAGTACTAATATCAAAACCATAAAAATATTCATCACTTGTCTGTGGAAAATTAGGCCAATTAAGACATATAGGATTCTGCCCTAGCAAATAATACCATGCTGTTTTATTATCTGCTTGATTAACTATTGACAAATAAAACTGGCTATAGCCTTGTTTATCCAAAGCTGTAAGGTTTTCAAATGGAATTAAGTTAAATGTTGGTGAACGCTCTGTAATATCAGCAAGTAGGCTTAAACCAAGAATACTGTCATTAGTTTGATATAAAACATATTCTTTGTTTTTTAAAATATTACTTTCAACAATAGTTAATGGTGAAATCAAATTAAATGGATAAGTTTTTAAATAATTAAATATACCATCTAATTCACATTTAATGTCAATTGTCGGTTGAATTGCAAGCCCTAGCACAATTAACATCGCTGTAGTTGCCTGTAAACGAGTACTACCAGCAAGTGCCATTGGACCTACATCTAAACAAAGGCTATTGATTGCTAAACGATTGAATATATGATTTGGATTACGTAATATTAATATATTACTTGGATTATTACAAATCAGCCAAGGTATAACTGCTGAATTATTCCTTACATATTCAATGGCATTTAAAATAAATGGTGATTCACCACTTGCACTCAAACCAATCACTAAATCATTTTTAGTATAACCAAGCTGTAATAACTGCTTAACTCCAAAATCTTTTTGATCTTCAAACTGCTCCACCGATCTAATTAATGATGTATCTCCAGCAGCATTAACCGCAATAATCAATGCATCATAATTAGGATGGTACAATCCAAACATACGCCTTATAAGTACAGCTAACCGCCCACTTGCACCACATCCAAGTAAGAAAACTCTATTATGCTGCCTAATTGTATTAGTTATTGCTTCACGTAATTTATTAATATCCTGAATATAACTATAAAGTTGATAAATTACGTCCAATTCTACTTTCAAAAAATCATAATATGCACTATTAATATCTGTTTTAGCTAATGTCGATAAATTATATGTAGCTAAATGAGGTGATTCAGTTACTAATGGTACTTTTAAGAAACGTTCATGTTGTTTCCAAAATTCATATTCATTAATTAAGTCAATCACTTCAATTTAGCTCAAGCATCTTTAATATTCCAAGTAATACCAATTCAGGGCTTAAATGATCAAATACCTGCTGATTAGAAAATAGATGTGAAAATCCACCAGTTCCAATAATAACCGCCTTATCAAAATTATACTCAGATTTAGTATGCTTAATCATTTGTTCAATTAAACCTAATTGTGAATAATAAATTCCAGATTGAATAGCGGTTTTGGTATTCTTACC
>DAHXMX010000179.1 GCA_027371515.1 Neisseriaceae bacterium | reverse complement strand
AAATTAAGTTCTAAATACACTATAATATCGTCATTAGCATAATTATAGCATTTAATTAAAACAAATATAACAATCTTGTTAAATAAAAACTATAAAGGTGTAGATAAATGAGTAAATGTATTTTTTGTAAAATAATTAACAAAGATATACCTGCAAAAATTATTTATGAGGATAATGATTTTTTAGCTTTTTATGATATTAACCCTAAAGCGCCTATTCATTTTTTAATAATACCTAAGCTACATATTGAATCACTTCAACATTTACAGTCTGAACATACGAATTTAATCGGTCGATTAATAATTAAGGCTAATGAGATAGCTACTAATTTAGGTTTAGAAGGCTATAAAACACATATTAATACTGGCGTTAAAGGTGGACAAGAAGTATTTCATTTACATATACATATTTTAGGAAGTAAATAATTATGGGAAGTTTTAGTATTTGGCATTGGCTGATTGTATTATTAGTTATTGTACTAATATTTGGTACCAAAAAACTAAAAACATTAGGACAAGATCTAGGTGAGTCTGTAAAAAACTTTAAAAAAGCAGTCACTGATGAAGAAAAAAAAGATAATAATTAAGCTATGTTTGGTATCAGTTTTAGTGAAATACTTCTAATTATAATACTAGGAGTTATTATTTTTGGTCCTGAACAACTACCGCAAATAGCGAAGTTTTTAGGAAAATGGTTTTTTGCTATACAAAACAGCTTAAGTAAACTTAGGAATGATATATATAATCAAACAGGATTAACTGAGTTGGTTCAAGCTCGTTATGATTTAGATAAAATCTATAATGAAGTAAAAAACACAGTAATTTCAGAAAGATACCAACAAAATACAATCAATCACAATAGTAATAGTAATGATGATAATAAAAATGTAATAGAATACTACGAATATATATATTATCAACCAGAGTTAGATTTTGAACGTCAGCCGGAATTATTTGATTTATAATGACAACAGAATATATCAATCATTTAATTGAATTACGTAAAAGATTAATTTTCATCATTATTGGAATTATAATTTGTTTTTTAGCATTATTTCATTTTGCTAATGATATTTATCAGTATTTATCTATACCGCTTTTCAAATATTTACCAACCGGTACCAAACTTATTGCAACGGATATAACCTCGCCATTTTTTACTCCTCTTAAAATAACTCTTTATGTGGCATTATTTATCTCCATTCCACATACATTATTTCAAATATGGCAATTTATTGCACCAGCGCTATATAAACATGAAAAAATTTTAATATTTTATTTTATTGTCGCAGCATTAGTACTATCTGTACTGGGAATGCTATTTTGCTATTATATAGTGTTACCTACAATTTTTAAATTTATTGGTCAATTTAAAAGTCACGATATTATAATGTTAACTGATATAACAAAATATCTCGATTTTGTATTGAAATTATTCTTAATATTTGCATTAGCATTTCAAACACCGATAGTTATCTTTTTATTAATTTATTTTGATATTGTCTCATTATCTAAAATGAAAAGTCTAAGACGTTATGTAATTGTTGGTTGTTTTGTTGTAGCGGCAATTGTAACCCCACCTGATGTATTGTCACAAACAATACTTGCAATCCCACTATATCTATTTTATGAATTGGGAATGTTATTTGCTAAATTAATTAAATCACATAAGTTTGAATAATGAATTTTATAATATTATTACTATTATTAGTATGCACGCTAGGATTATTTAATATAATGTTTTTTATATCTTTGATATTTATCTTTAATGTCATTAATATAAGATACCAACTTAATATGGCAGATATAATCCATTATATGATTATATTTAACTGCATCACCATAATATTAAGTCAAATCAACCCACTGCATTATATAATTAAGGTATTTAAAATCTATCCAAAATTTAAATATGATTTATTAAATTCAATCTATATTAGTAACGCTACAAAAACTATTGCCACTTTAATTATAATAGATCGCCATATAATTGAAATTTTAGATAAAAAAGAACTCTCACTATATATTAATGAATTAATTAAATTTAAGCAAATAAACCAATTAAATAGTATTATCTTTTACCAAAGTTTAATATTTAATCTTATTA
>DAHXMX010000178.1 GCA_027371515.1 Neisseriaceae bacterium | reverse complement strand
CATTTAATATTTGGCATACAGAAATTGGTTTAGATAAAAGTAGAATTATTAGGATTGGCGATAAGATAACAGGTGGATCGGATAATTTTTGGCAAATGGGTGATACTGGTCCTTGTGGTCCATGTACTGAAATATTTTATGATCATGGTGTTGATATATACGGTGGATTACCTGGCTCTAAAGATGAAGATGGCGATCGTTATATTGAAATTTGGAATTGTGTCTTTATGCAGTTTAATAGAGATGAAAAAGCTGTCATTAAATGAAGTAAGAAGTAAATTTTTAGAATATTTTGCTTCCAAGGGGCATCAGGTAGTACCATCTAGTTCTTTAATCCCTCATAATGATCCAACCTTACTATTTACTAATGCAGGAATGAATCAATTTAAAGATGTATTTTTAGGTTTTGATACGCGTAATTATGTAAGAGCTACAATTCCACATTTTAATGACATATTCAAAACTTTCTGAATAAAACTAATCGATTACAATTATATAGCCAACAATATAGCTAGTATTCTATCATAAAACAATACATCTTTAATTTTTTTATCTAGCACGACTTGGAGTTTTCAGTTTATAAAGATGATTAATATGAATTTAACAAGAAATAGAAATTTTTTACGGTTTATTGAATAAGTTTTTTTTATTAACTTCAGTTAAAAATTGCTCACTAGCTAACTGTGCTTTATGAGTAAAATCACCCATCCAAGCAGCAGTTTCGCTGAATTGTTGAATAAATAACTCATTATTAAACTTTAATTTATTAATCCAACTATTACAATAATCAACATACTTTTCAATGAGATTAATTCGAATATTACTAGCTGTTATTATATCTTTATAAAGATTTGGATCTTGATCAAATATTCTACCCATTAGAACAAGTTTTGCCTGATAAATAGGACTTGCAAGATTGAATAATTTATCTGGATGTTGCTCATGCTCTTTTAAAAATGATCCTAATATAAATGTTGAAAAATGTTCAATGCCTTGAATAAAATCCATTGCCAAGTCATGATCGCTTGCGCTCATATTCTTTATACTAAAACCAATTGAAATTAAAGCATCAATAAACCATTGTGATTGTTCTATATCGCGTCCACCACAATTTATAATTACTTGGTTAGTAGTTGATACAATAGTAGGACCAAACATTGGATGTAATGCCAATACTGGACCCTTATGTACTTTTAGCATATGCGCTAATGGAGACTCTTTAATGCTTGTGAAATCAGCTAATATAGTATTATCGGAAATTAAATTTGCAACTTTAGTAATGACATCTAAGGTGATATCAATCGGTACACACACAATTACCATATCTAATGAATTAACACTCAGATCATGCCAATTATTTATACCTATTTGAATTATATTATTATTCGGTTTTAATAATTTGGTGAATAATTGTCCCATTTGACCATATCCACCAATAATAGCGATATTTTTCATTAATATCTAATTAAGCTAGCACCCCAAGTAAAACCAGCTCCTACACCCTCTACAAGAATTAAATCGCCACGCTTAATTTTACCTGCTTTAACTCCATGGTCTAATGCAAGCGGTATTGATGCTGCAGAAGTATTACCATGTTTATCAAGAGTTATAATTACTTTATCCATCGGAATATTGAATTGTTCTGCTACTGATTCAATAATTCTAATATTAGCCTGATGAAAAATAAACCAATCAATATCATTACAATTAACTTTGGCTTTTGCTAATACATCATTGCCAACTTGAACTAAATTTTTAACCGCCATTTTAAATACAGCTTTACCATCCATTTTAATGAATGTAGAACCCTTGATTTTACCGCTATAGATATGCCCATTAATACTTAGTACATCAACACCACTTCCATCGGCATGTATTTGACTTTCTATTACACCTTGCTCATTACTCGCCTGTAACAATACAGCTCCAGCGCCATCACCAAATAATACACAAGTATTACGATCGGTATAATCTAGAAATCTTGATACCACATCAGCTCCTACCACCAAAATGGTTTTTGCCATACCGCTTTTAATATAGGCATCAGCCGTAACTGTTGCATACATAAAACCGGTGCAAGCAGCTTGCATATCAAATGCTGGAATATGAT
>DAHXMX010000177.1 GCA_027371515.1 Neisseriaceae bacterium | reverse complement strand
TTCGATCATATTACCAATAGCACCGCGCGATACCACAATATCATTTAGCGCAATTTGTGAAACAAGTATTTCCTCATTACGAATAACCTGAGCATTGATAAGGCTTCTTGACTCTATTGAGTAATTATTTTTAATGAATATTTCGTCAATCATTTCAATCATATGGTCAATAGCTATATCAGTCATAAAACCAAGTCTTCCTTGATTAACTCCAATCATAGGGATATTATTATCTACAATCTTTCGAGCAACAGATAATAAAGTTCCATCACCACCGATAACAATTACAACATCTAACTCATTAAGCCAAGAAGATATATTGCCAGTAGTAAAATCACTAAATTCCGCGATATTACATATATCAGCACAATCAATATAAACTGTTATCCCTAACTTCTTTAAATGCCAAGCTAGTTTAACAATATGTTCTATTACTGTGTTTGCATTATATTTGCCAACTAATGCAACTCGATTAAATTGCATAGCTTATTTTTTTTTAGGCATGTATAAATCAGTAATACTGCCATCCACAATTTCACATGCAAAAGCTACTGACTCTGACAAAGTTGGGTGTGCATGAATAGTTAATGCTACATCATGAATATCACAATCCATTTCTAATGCTAGTACAGTTTCAGCTAATAATTCACCAGCATTAACTCCAACAATGGCTGCACCAATAATTTTATGTGTATTCTTATCGGTAATAATTTTAGTAAATCCATCATCACGTCCATTACCTAATGCGCGTCCTGATGCTGCCCATGGGAATTTACCAATTTCAATCTCCATACCTTTTGCTTTTGCTTCAGCCTCTGTAATACCCATCCAAGCTACTTCTGGATCAGTATAAGCAATACCTGGAATTACACGCGCATCAAAGTATGATTTCATACCTGCACAATTTTCAGCAGCAATACGACCCTCATGTGTTGCTTTATGAGCAAGCATTGGCTGACCTACTATATCACCAATAGCATAAATATGCTCAACATTGGTACGTCCTTGTTTATTTACTGGAATAAAACCATCTTCTTGTACTATAACACCTGCTTTATCAGCTCCAATTGTCTTACCGTTTGGACGACGACCAGCTGCTACTAATATTTTATCAAATCTTTGTGGTTCAATTGGTGCATTAGGACCTTCAAAAGTTACATATATACCATCTTTTTGAGGTTCTACTTTCGCGCATTTAGTTTTAGTGTAGATGCCTTTATAACGTTTTTTTATGCGATTTTCTAGTACTTTTACTACATCACGATCAGCGCTAGGAATTAGGCTATCACCCAATTCTACAACTGTAATATTACTACCTAATGAAGAATATACTTCCGCCATTTCTAAACCAATTATTCCTCCACCTACTACCAACATATCTTTAGGAATATCTTCCAAGGCTAGGGCACCAGTTGAGTCAATTACTCTTGGATCTTCAAATGGAAAACCTGGCACTTTAAATGAATGTGAACCTGCAGCAATAATTGCATTAGTAAAACGTATTGTTTTTTTACCATTAGTAGTATTAACTTCAATTGTATGAGGTGAAGTAAAGCTCGCAGTACCCTGTATAACTTGCACCTTACGTTGTTTAGCTAAACCACTTAATCCTCCAGTTAATTTATTAACTATACCTGCTTTATATCCACGAATCTTATCTATATCAAGCTTTGGTTTACCAAACATTACGCCGTGATGATTCATCTCGTCAGCTTCATTAATTACTTTTGCTACATGTAATAATGCTTTTGATGGAATACAGCCTACATTTAGACATACACCACCTAATGTTGGATGTTTTTCAATAAGTACTACTTTTTTACCTAAGTCAGCAGCTCTAAAAGCTGCTGTATAACCGCCAGGACCTGCACCTAATACCATTACATCACAATTAATGTCACTATCTATTTGAGTTGTTGCAGGTGTCGTTGGTGGTATAGTTGCTTGTTTATTAGTTGTTGATATTGTGTTATCTAAAGGCTCAAGCTTTAAAATTACACTACCTTCACTTACTTTGCTACCAACTTGGACAGCAACCTCAATCACACGTCCTGATGCAATGGCTGGAACCTCCATTGTGGCTTTATCTGTTTCTAACATTACTAGATTATCATCATTTCAATCATATGG
>DAHXMX010000176.1 GCA_027371515.1 Neisseriaceae bacterium | reverse complement strand
GAAATTCTTAGCACTTGATGGATTTGCTGCCTTAATTAGTGTGCCAATATGGGTATATTTAGGTTATTTTTTTGCATATAGAATTGATTGTGTTATTCATCAAATTCGTAATTACGAATTTGTTTTCATTATCGCTCTTATTTTATTGTTTGTTTTATTTGTTCTTTTTAAGATATACAGAAAAAGACGCTCCAAATAATAATCCTGATATATAAAAATGTGCGACGCAAAAACCCTAAAATAATTATTGTGATACAATCAGCAATTAAGTAAACTTAGTTGTAAGGATTGTCTCAATGGATAATATGTCTAATGACATTATAGATCAGGTTGTAAATATATTTCTCAATGAAACCAAAATCGCAGAAGGTTGCACAGAACCTATTGCAATTGCCTTAAGTTGTGCTAAAGCGCGTTCAATATTAAATAATATTCCTGATAAGATAGAAATGATTCTATCTGGTAACATTATCAAAAACGTAAAAAGTGTTATTGTACCGAATAGTGGTGGCAAAGTTGGTATCGAGGTTGCAGCAGCTATGGGTGCACTTTATGGTGATTCTGATAAAGAATTAATGACAATTAGCCAAGTAACTCCTGATCAAATGGATATTGTAAATAATTTTATTAATAAAAATTCGATTACCGTTGCCCGTGCTGATAATGATCTCAAGCTGTACATAAAAGCCACTTTGTATTATAAAGAAGAGTTTGTAAGTGTTGAGTTAAAACATCATCATACTAATATAACTGAAATTATTCATAATAATAAAATCTTACTTAAGGAAAATAAACTTGAACGAGATAACATAGAAATAGATCCAGCATCTATTTTGAATATTGATTTAATTTATAAAGCAACACAAGCTGTAGCTATAGATTTAATTAAAAATCGTATAGATCAAATAATAAAATGTAATTATGCTATTGCCCAAGAGGGTCTTACTCATCGGTATGGTGTTAATATAGGCCTAAATATTAAGCGTGGTATAGATGGTGGTTTTTATGGAGGTGATGTTAGAAATATAAGTGCGAGTTTTGCTGCAGCTGCTAGTGATGCAAGAATGGGTGGATCTGCTATGCCTGTCATAACTGCTTCAGGTAGTGGCAATATTGGAATTATAAGTACTATCCCATTAATTGTTTATTGTCAAGAGAAAAAAATTAATAATGATATGTTATCCCGCGGGTTGTTTTTTTCAATATTGTCTGCGGTATATCTAAAAGTTGGAATTGGTAGACTATCCGCACATTGTGGTCCATCTATTGTATCAGCAGGATTAGCTGGTGCTTTAGTATATCTAAACAATGGTAGTTTAGAACAAATTAAATCTGCAGTAAATACTACTTTATCCGGTATAGCTGGTGCAATATGTGACGGAGCTAATTCATCATGTGCAGTTAAAATTGCTAATGCAGTTTATGCAGCTTATGATGGAGCGATTAGTGCATTAAATAATAATCAAATTACAAAAAATGATGGAATAGTTGGTAACAGTGTAGAAGATACTATTCATAATATTGGTAAGATGGCTAAAGATGCAATGAAAGCAACTGATGAATATGTTTTACAATTAATGACAAGACAATAAAAGGATAGATTATGGAAAAGAAGCCAAATTTATTTTCTGCCGTTTCAATCGGAGTTGGTTCTATTATTGGTAGTGGTTGGCTATTTGCTAGTTATTTTGCTGCTCAATATGCAGGTCCGGTTTCCATTTTATCATGGATTATCGGTGCAATAATGTCTTTGTTCCTTGCGCTTTTATTAGCTGAAATTGCTACTATGTATCAAGTAACTGGATTGTTTTCACGTTTGTTGACAATATCACATAATAAAGATATTGGTTTTGTAATTGCAGTTTCCATTTGGTTTTCTATAACATGCTCAGTTCCATCTGAAGCAACTGCAACTGTTGAATATTTAGGTAATTTTTATCCATCAATTGCTAAAGCTTTATTTTTAAATGGTCATCTTAATTGGCTGGGAATATTGGCAGTATATTTTATTTTAATAATTTATGGATTACTTAATTATTGGGGTATTAAGGCTTTAGCAAAAGTAAATAATGTGGTTAGTACAATCAAAATGATTGTACCGGCTGTTATTGGGATTATTTTTATATTTACC
>DAHXMX010000175.1 GCA_027371515.1 Neisseriaceae bacterium | reverse complement strand
CCACTGGGCGAAAAAAACCCAAAACCAGTATTGGTAACCAGCTTTGGGTATTAAGAACTAAGTTATATATTTGTGATATTTGTGATAAATTTCGTTATTTGGTATATTTGGTATATTTGGTATATTTGGTTTATTGATATCCACTGGCCGAAAAAAACCCAAAACCAGTTTTGGTAACCAGCTTTGGGTATTAAGAACTAAGTTATATATTTGAGATAAATTTCGTTATTTGGTATATTTGGTATATTTGGTATATTTGGTATATTTGGTATATTTGGTATATTGATATCCACTGGCCGAAAAAAACCCAAAACCAGTTTTGATAACCAGCTTTGGGTATTATGAAATTATATATTTGTGATAAATATCGTTATTGTATATTGATAACTACAGGCCGAAAAAACCCAAAACCGCAACTAAGCTATATATTTGAGATGAAATTCGGTATTTGGTATTTGGTTTATTGATATCCACTGGCCGAAAAAAAACCCAAAACCAGTATTGGTAACCAGCTTTGGGTATTAAGAACTAAGTTATATATTTGAGATGAAATTCGGTATTGTTTATTGATAACCACTGGCCGAAAAAAAACCAAAACCAGTATTGGTAACCAGCTTTGGGTATTATGAACTAAGTTATATATTTGTGATGTAAATCGGTATTGTATATTGATAACCACTGGCCGAAAAAAAACCAAAAACGCAACTAAGCTATATATTGAAAATAGCTGCATGTTTACTGTGATGATTATCGTTATCTACTCGCCCCAAGAAAACCGGTAACCTGTTTAACTCAGCTAGCTGCAAGTATACTGAGATGAATATCGTTATTTGGTTTATTGTAATTTGGTTAATTGTAATTTGGTTTATTGATATCCACTGGGCGAAAAAAACCCAAAACCAGTATTGGTAACCAGCTTTGGGTATTAAGAACTAAGTTATATATTTGTGATGTAAATCGGTATTGTATATTGATAACCACTGGCCGAAAAAAATCAATACGCGGCAATATACCCGGTAACCTGTTGAACTATGCTAGCTATGTGTATTTTATTGCGGCAAGTAACCCGGTAACCAGTAGAACTAAGCAGATTAATATCGTTATTGTATATTGATAACCACAGGCCGGGGAATACTGCACAAGTATACTATGCCACTGGTATATTGAAAACCACAGGCCGGGGAATACTGCACAAGTATACTACGCCACTGTTACAAGGGAATACAGCACAAGTATACTACGCCACTGGTATATTTAAAACCACAGGCAAACATATATTGAAAATAGCTGCATGTATACTACGCCACTGTTATAAATTTGGTTAATTGATATCCACTGGGCGAAAAAAAACCCAAAACCAGTATTGGTAACCAGCTTTGGGTATTATGAACTAAGCTATATATTGAAAATAGCTGCATGTTTACTGTGATAATTAATTAAACCTTTGTGAAGAATATCGTTATTTGGTTTATTGATATCCACTGGCGAAAATAACCTTTTATTGTTATCTACTTGCCCCAAGAAAACCGGTAACCTGTGGTAACCTGTGGTAACCTATTGTAACCTGTTGTAACCTGTTGTAACCTGTTGTAACCTGTTTAACTCAGCTAGCTGCAAGTATAAATACAAGTATATGATAACAACTCGCGCCAAGAATCCCAAAACAAGGGTAACTAAGCATAACTGCAAGTATACTACGCCACGTTTATTGATGAAAATAGCAGCAAGTATTCTACGTAGCAGCAAGTATTCTACGCCACAGTCTACGCCACAGTGTATATAGTATTTTAGGTTTATAGAAGAAAATAGCTGCAAGTATTCTACGCCACAGTCTACGCCACAGTGTATATAGTATTTTAGCAAATATTCTACGGCACAGTCTACGCCACAGTGTATATAGTATTTTAGGTTTATAGAAGAAAATAGCAGCAAGTATTCTACGTAGCAGCAAGTATTCTACGGCACAGTCTACGCCACAGTGTATATAGTATTTTAGGTTTATAGAAGAAAATAGCTGCAAGTATACTATGACACTGTAAAATACATTCAAGTATTCTACGCCACAGTCTACACCACAATATACGCCACAATATACGCCACAAAGGTTTAATTAATATCGTTATTGTATATTGATAACCACAGGCCGGG
>DAHXMX010000174.1 GCA_027371515.1 Neisseriaceae bacterium | reverse complement strand
TAGTGAATATAGAAGAATAGCTATTTTAGTTGAAGAAACACGCGAACAACGTTTAATGTATATTGCTAAAATAAAAGTATTTTATCATCTAATAAATAACGTCCACCGTTTGAGTCGTCAAATAACCATTTAAAAAAAATAGTAAAAAATTTTAATATTGTTTTCATTTTTATTCTAACTATTAATTTTAATTAAGATACAGCGTATTTTTTATACTTTGTATATAAACTTCAGCTCTATGTTTATAATTATTAAACATATCCCATGAAGCACAAGCAGGAGATAAAATCACATAATCAGAAGGTTTAGCATTATTAATCAAAAATACAACTGCATCTTCCAGTTTATCAAATAACTGAATATTTTTATTTATTCCATTTAAACTTTCTAAAATTTTATATTTATCTTGCCCAATAATAGCTACACTTGCACACTTATTCTTAACAACATCACGAAGAGGACTAAAGTCTTGACCTTTTCCATCACCTCCAAGTAAAAGATGAACTACTCCATCTATTCCTGAAATACCAGCCACTACAGCACCGACATTTGTCCCTTTAGAATCTTCAATATAAGTAATATTATTATGAATTAAAACTTTTTGCATACGATGTTCCAAACCTTGGAAAGATTTTAAACTATCCATAAATGGTAAAGAGTGAATATCAATTCCAACACTAGACAAAAGAGCAATACTTGCTAATACGTTATAATAATTGTGTTTACCAATCAAGCGTAAATCATTACTCTTTAAATACCGTTGCTGATTAATACATAAATACAATTCATTAACATAATAAGCAAGACTATAATCTTGCGCATTACTGCCAAAATAGAATTTTTTTTGAGATTGACGCGCCATTGCCATTACTAATTTATCATCACTATTTAAAACTTGTACCTTTGAATTATTAAAAATATTAGCTTTAACATAAGCATATTCCAATAAATCGCGGTAGCGATCTAAATGATCTTCCGATAAATTAAGCACAGTTGCACTATCTAAAGTTAAACTATACGTAGTTTCTAATTGAAAACTAGATAATTCCAACACTATTAATTCTGGATAAGTTGCGGTTTTATCAAACTCAATAAAACTTTTTAAAACAGGCGTGCCTATATTACCAGCAACTAAAGTTTTATAGCCTAATTTTTCTGCTAAATAACCAGTTAACGTAGTTACAGTAGTCTTACCATTGCTACCGGTTATTCCAATCACTTTAACTGGCAATTTATTAATTTCTAATGCGAATAATTCAATATCGCCAACAACTTTTATACCATTATTAATAGCTTGTTGTATAGCTTTATGGTAAATTGATAATCCAGGACTTAAGACGATTACATCTATATTAACAAAATCATCATACTTCAAATCACCTAAAATCAACTTATAGTTAGCAAACTTATCATAATTTGGCGGATTAACTCTAGTGTCAAATAATGTGATATTTGATGCACCTTTATATATCAAATAATTAACAATCGAAATGCCTGTATCACCCAAACCAATGACAGCGAAGCGAGTCTTTAAAAAATCCACAATAATTACCTTATCTTAATTTTATTGTTGACAGCCCAATTAACAATAAAATTATACTAATAATCCAAAATCTTACTACCACCTTATTTTCACTCCATCCTTTTAATTCAAAATGATGATGAATAGGTGCCATTCGAAATATACGTTTTTTACTTAGCTTATATGAAGCAACTTGCAACATAACCGATATAGCTTCAGTTACAAACAATCCACCCATAATAGCAAACGTAATTTCTTGGCGAATAATAATAGCAATAGTCCCAAGCGTAGCACCGATAGATAATGCACCTACATCGCCCATAAATACTTGCGCAGGATAAGCATTAAACCATAAAAACCCAAGACAAGCACCAATTAATGCACCAAGAAATACAACGATTTCTTCCGCACCTGGTACAAAAGGTAGTAACAAATAATGTGAAAATATTTTATTACTTGCGATATAAGCAAATATAGCAAGCCCAATAGATACTGCAATAACAGGAAATGACACTAATCCATCTAAACCATCAGTTAAATTAACTGCATTTGAACTTCCAACAATAACTAAATAAGTTACCAAACAAAAACCAAATGCCCCAAAAGGATATAACATAGATTTAGAAAAAGGTATTATTATCTCAGTGGTTTGCG